>DAICYU010000169.1 GCA_027311485.1 Acetobacteraceae bacterium | reverse complement strand
CAGGACAGACTACCCCGGATCCCGAACGCCTAAGAAACAAAGATTCAGTGCCAAAGGAGAACAAGCGCCCAGAACACGTTGACACCTGAACCCTCACGTAAGGATGAGGCCAGGGTCGGCCGGCAAGGGAGCCTAACCTACGTCTGGGCGGAGAAAGGCAGCCGCTCACGCAAGCCACGGGACCAGCGCTACAAGTGGACCTACATCTTCGGTGCTGTGTGTCCCGCCCGCGGGGTCGGTGCGGCGCTGATCCTGCCGCACGTCAATATCTATGCGATGAACCTGCACCTCAAGGAGATCAGCACGCAGGTCACGCAAGGCGCGCATGCCGTGGTCACACTCAACGGCGCGGGCTGGCATCAGCAGGGCGGCAAACTGAAGGTACCCGACAACATCAGCCTTCTACCGCTGCCGCCCTACTCGCCGGAGTTGAACCCCAGGGGAATATCTGGCGGTTCCTCAGGCAGAACGACTTGGCGAACCGCGTCTACGACACCTACCCCGAACTCGTCGACGCCTGCTGTGAGGCCTGGAACGCCCTCATCGCAACCCCACAGCGGATTACGTCCATTGCGTCAAGAGAATGGGCAAAAGCGGTCAACGCGTAGGGCTGCTGTTGGGGTGGACGTCCCCGCGGCATCGCGTGCCAAAGTTGGGTTGTCATTACGCCAACTAAGGACCGTCCACATGCAGCTTAAGCGTATTGCCATCGATCTCTCCAAGCACGTTTTCACGTTGCACGGTGTCGATGAGGAGGAGCGTCCGGTCGTGCGCCGCAACCTCAAGCGTGCTGACATGGAAAGTTTCTTCAGCAAGCTCCCCGGCACCGAGGTGGTCATGGAGGCGTGCGGCGGTGCGCACCATTGGGGTCGGCTATTGACCCGCCTCGGCCACAGGGTGCGCCTCATTCCGGCGCAATACGTCAAGCCCTTCGTCAAGCGGGGCAAGAACGACCGCGCCGACGCAGAGGCCATCAATGATGCGGCGTCACGCCCCGGCATGGCGTCCGTGCCGATCAAGAGCGCAGAACGGCAGGCCGCGTTGATGATCCTGCGCCACCGCGAGATGCTGATCGGACAGCGCACCCAGGCGGTCAACGCGTTGCGCGGCCATGCCACCGAGTTCGGCATCATCGCCGCCAAGGGCACGGTCAACGTCCAGCCGCTGCTAGAGAGGTTGGCCAAGGATGAGGCGATCCCATTGCCGGCCCGGACGATATTCGCGCGCATAGGCCAGCAGATCGCCCGGGCCGATGAACAGATCGCCGCGCTGGATGCCGAGCTGCTTGCACAGCACAAGGCCAATCCGGTCAGCCAAAAGCTTGCTGCCGTGCCCGGCATTGGCCCGGTGATCGCCATCACCCTGGCACTCGGCATTGACATCGAGGAATTCGCCTCTGCAAGGCACTTTGCATCGTGGCTCGGGCTGACGCCGAAGGAACACTCGACCGGCGGCAAGCAGCGCATGGGCCGCATCAGCAAGGCCGGCAATAAGCGGCTGCGCAGCCTGTTCGTGGTCGGCGCTACAGCGGTAATCCGTCATCTCAAGCAGGGCGCGCCAAATGCCCCCGCCTGGCTGTTGGCGCTTGTCGCACGCAAGCCGAGGAAACTGGCCGCGGTGGCGCTGGCCAACAAGACAGCCCGCATCTTGTGGGCGATGATGTCGCGCGGCGAAGCATACCGGCGCCAGCCAGTAGCCGCCTAGCCACACGATGGTGCCGGGGGTTTAAAGGCCAACACGAGATGATCATCGGTCGCACCGACACGCGAGAGATGCCGTTAATGCCTGTGGCCGCATCAGGCCGCGCCGCTGTTTGGCACTCGCTTGCAGACCCCATCTGGACCAGCGGTCAGGTGACCGCGTCAACAGGCCGGACACATGAGCGCATACGACCTCGAAACCATCACGTGGCAACCGTCTTGAACCCAAGGGGCCGTCCACACATGGTATAAGGCCACTCGAACCGCTCCACGGGCCGGCGGCTTCCGCGGGCGGGAAAGCCTCGTACATCGACGCGGGCTTGTGCGTGCTGAGATTGTCCTGGACCAGAACGATCTTGTCGGCGCCAGGGAAGTGGCTGTCGGACACCTCCCTAAGGACTTGGGCGTAATCAGCGGCGGCGGTATGGCGGTCTGTGACCTTGACGTGCCACCATCCCTCCAGCGGCGCAAACGGAATGAACAGGTTTGCCGTACCGTTGCGCTCGTACTCGTAGTCAATGCGCGCGGGATGCCTGGGCTTCCCCGGGATCAGCACGCGCGTCTCTGCGATCAGTTGCTTTAACGTCTCGTCCAGGCAAACTACGGGGTGCGCCGGATCGTGCGGTCGCTGATAGACTTCGAGGACGTCCTCCATGGCGGCTACGAAAGCCGTGCTGGCGTTCGGCGGAATAACCCATTGTTCTTGCAGGTGGGACTTGAGAGCGTTTTTTGAGCGTCCGCCCGATCGTGTTGTTGCTGGCACGTTCGACGATCTTCAGTTCCACGACCTACTCTTCCAGCAGTTCAAGGGTCCAGCGTGCGCGCCCCAGGGGAATCGCATAAGGAAATCTTGCCTGTAGACGCGGCTCGACGGTGTGGATTCTTGTTCGGTCGTCTTCTGGAGGAATCCGATGCTGTCGATTTGGTCGAGTCTCGCCGAACTTCCGGACCCTCGGAGCGGCAACGCCCGTAAGCACAAGCTCCTGGACGTGCTGACGATAGCGTTGACCGCATCAATTTGCGGTGCCGAGAGCTGCGTCGATTTCGCCGACTTCGGGCGCGACCGGGAGGTGCTGTTGCGGGAGTTCCTTGAACTTCCGGGTGGATTGCCGAGTCACGACACCTTCTCGCGGCTGTTCCGACTGCTGGACCCGGTGGCATTCGCCTCCTGCTTCGCCAGCTTTCTGGATCATCTTGGCCAGGACGGGACCGATGTCGTCGCGATCGATGGCAAGACGATGCGCCGGTCCTTCGACCGGGCGGCGGGGAAGTCCGCGCTGCATGTCGTGACGGCCTTCGCGGCCGACGCGCGGATGACGATTGGCCAGGTCGTCACGGGGGACAAGGAAAACGAGATCACCGCCGCACGCTCGTTGCTCGGCCTGATCGATCTGACCGGGACGTTGGTGACCGGCGATGCGTTGCATTGCCAGGGCGAGACCGCCCGGTTGATCAAAGATCGAGGGGGCGAATGGCTCTTCACGCTGAAGGCAAACCGCCCGGTGCAGCATGCCGAGGTCCGTGCCTGGTTCGCCGACCCGGCCAGCCAGCCGGATGGCGAGCACACGACAACCGACGCTGATAATGGACGGATCGAGGTCAGGCGCCACGTCGTCAGCTACGATATCAGCTGGATGGTATCGGACCGGTGCCATCCGGACGAGGCAGCACTGCCGGGCCTCGCCACGCTGGGCATGGTCGAGGCGACCGTGACCCGCGACGGCAAGACCTCGACCGAGCGCCGCTTTTACCTGTCGTCGGCTTCGCTGGACGCCATGGCCTTCGCGGCCGCGGTCCGTGCGCACTGGCGGATCGAAAACTGCCTGCACTGGGTGCTCGATGTCGGGTTTGATGAGGATCGAGCTCGGAATCGCAAGGACCACGGGCCGGAAAACCTGACGACACTGCGGAAACTCGCGCTCAACGTCCTGAGAACCGCCCGCCCCGACCTCTCGATCCGACGCAAGCGCAAACGCTCCGGATGGTCCGACGTGTTCGCTCGCTCCGTCCTCGGTCAAATGCGATAGCCCTGGTGTAGACCCTTGGGCCGCTCGCCACACGCCACACGCCAGGGCGATCAGCTTGGCTTCGGCGGCCCCGTCAAAGATGCGCGGCCGGGCCGAGGCGAGCGAATATTTGTGTGTCAGGGCCGCATCCAGACCTTGCTCCACAAACCGTTGGCGGGTCCGCAGGATTGTGTCGGTGCTGGTGTCCAATGCCTCGGCGATCGGGCTGTCGGGCCATCCGTCGCCCGCCTCAGATATGTCGGCCTTCAGCAGGATTCGCACCCTGAGCAGCCTGCGTGCCGGATGCTTGCCCGTGGTGATCAGTTCGTTCAGCCGCTTGCGCTCATCATCGCTCAACCTGACGATATACTTTCTGGCGGTTGGCTTCCTTGTCACGAATCGACTCCGTCGTTGCCAGGGCATCGATTCAAAGTTAAACCGCTGAATCAATGACGAAGGGTACTAGGCGCTGTCGTCAATTAAGCCAAACGACGCTGGCGACGAGGTGAACGGCGGCGAGAAAGTTGCGTGCTGTCTTGTCATAGCGGGTGGCGATGGCGCGGAACTGCTTGATCCTTGCGAAGAAGTTCTCGATCAGGTGGCGTGCTTTATAGATATGGCGATCGAAGCTTCGCGGTGAGGTGCGGTTAGCCTTCGCCGGGATGACCGCCGCCTTTCCCGCTGCCTCTAGGGGCTCGATCACGCGCTTGTCGGCATCGAAGGCCTTATCTGCGATCAGCACGGCGGCCTGCATCTCGGGCAGGAGATGGTCGGCGCCGACCAGGTCGTGTGCCTCACCCCCGGTCAGATGGAAGCCGATCGGATTGCCGAGGGCATCCACGAGGGTGTGGATCTTGGTGCTCAGTCCACCGCGGGAGCGGCCGATCGCCTAGTCTTCGTTGGCTTTTTTTGAGCGCCGGCACTGTGCTGATGAGCGCGCACAATCGTGCTGTCGATCATCGCATATTCGTTGTCCGCATCGGCCGCGAGATGCTCGAAAATCCGCAGCCATACGCCTGACTTCGCCCAGCGGCTGAAGCGGCGATGGACGTGGATCGGGTCGCCGAAGCGTTCCGGCAGGTCCCGCCACGGGATGCCGGTCCTGTAGCGGTAGAGCACGGCGTCAATGAACAGGCGGTTATCAGCGGCGGTCACGCCAACCGAGCCTTCCCGCCCGGGCAGAAGGTCCTTGATGCGATCCCACTGGTCATCGCGAAGTCCGAAGCGGCGCATGGGTCAACTCCACAAAGCTGACCGCCTAGGAATCGAAGAACGCGCCGCGCCGGAATCCGCGAAATGCCCTCCCTGAACCGATTGCCCAAGAGTGTTGCATTTCCGACTCAGTTAGTGCCCGTGACCAAATCGACGACAGGCCCTAGGTGCGGATCAGCGTGATCTTGTGCGTGGCGTAATTGTCCCAGACCAGATGCACATCCAGCCCAGGTGGGACTGCGGCCTCGATTTCATCACGGAAGCGACGGAACTCGACGGCGCGATGACCCGGATAGCACTGGCCGATGACCTTTCCCGCCGCGAACAGCGAGGTCGTGCCATGCCGGGCGTAGTCATGGCTGCGGCGCTCCGGCTGTCCGTGGCGCATGGGAAACACCGGCTGAGTGCGGTCGGGCGCTTGGATCTGCGACTTTTCATCGACGCAGAGCACCACGGCATGTTCCGGCCGCGAAAGATAGAGGCCACCCCATCGCCTACCTTGGGGACAAAGTCGGGATCGGTGGAGAGCGCGAAGGTCTCCTGCTGACGCGGCTTCAGCCCGAAAGAATCATGTGCTCGGGCGTGGTGTAAGAATCTGCGGCGCCATCACATCTCCGTACGGGTTTGGCTGAGCCGTCAGTCGGCCATAGCTGGCAGGCTGACGGCGGCATCATCGCTGGGGGCGGCGATGGTTTCCAGCGTCATATAGCGGGCCCGTTGGACGGCCCATTCCTCGTTCTGCTCCATCAGGATGGCGCCGACCAGGCGGTAGATGGCGGCTTCATTCGGGAAGATGCCGACGACGTCGGTGCGGCGTTTGACCTCGCCATTGAGGCGTTCGAGCGAGTTTGTAACCGGTATGACGATCTCGGTGCCTACCCGCCCGGCCAGGGCCGACAGGTTCTGGCGTATGGTGAGCCCATCCGGGACGAGGGGCACCGGGAGCATGTCAGTGGGCAGGCCGATGTATTCGATGAGCCGAGAGCTCGCGTTAGTAGCTGGCCGCCCCTGCGACCGACCCGGTTGCGCTGAGAGCGCGGATCCGTAGTTGTCATGTTGCCCACTGCTCCCGTTCTGCAACGATCGAGGGAAGCAAGGCATGAAACGCGTCATAGGAATGGACATCCACCGGACCTTCGCGGAGGTGGTGGTGTGGGAAGCAGGCAAGCTCCGCCCAGCCGGCAAGGTGGACATGACCCGGCCGGGCCTTGAAGAGTTCGGGCGCAGCTTGACCAGGGAAGATGAAGTCGTCGTCGAGGCGACCGGCAATGCGATGGCTGTCGTGCGCGTGCTCGAGCCGCGTGTCGCGCGTGTGATCGTGGCCAATCCGCTGCAGGTCAAGGCGATCGCCCATGCCCGGGTGAAGACCGACAAGATCGACGCTGGTGTCCTGGCGTCGTTACGGGCTGCCGATTTTTTGCCGGACATCTGGCTGCCCGACGCCGATACAGAGCGGCTTCGCCGTCAGGTCGCGCGACGCAATCAGGTCGTCCGTCATCGCACGCGGATCAAGAACGAGGTGCATGCCATTTTGCACGCGCATCTGGTTCCACCCTGTCCGCACGATCTGTTCGCGCGGCTTGGCCGCGCTTGGCTCGGGCGGCAAGAACTTCCCGACGATGAACGCGGCGCCATCGAACGACATCTGCGTGAACTCGATCGCCTTGGCGAGGATTTGGATGCCCTCGATCGCGACATCGCCCAGATGGTGATCAATAGTCCAGAGGTCAGACGCTTACTGACCATCACCGGCGTGAACCTGATTGTCGCGGCCGGTCTGGTGGCGGCGATCGGCGACATCCGGCGCTTCGCCAGCCCCGAAAAGCTGGTCAGCTATGTCGGCCTGAACCCGCGGGTTCGACAGTCTGGACTTGGGCTTGCCCAGCATGGCCGCATCAGTAAGCAAGGCCGATCGCATGCCCGCGCAATGCTGGTGGAGGCCGCCTGGGCGGCCTGCAAGACACCAGGACCACTGCGTGCGTTCTTCCTCCGGATCCGGGCTAGGCGTGGCCATCAGGTGGCGGCGGTCGCGGTCGCGCGGAAGCTGGCTGTTCTTTGCTGGCACCTGTTGACCAAAAACGTCGACTATGAACTCGCGCGGCCAGCGTTGGTCGCACAGAAGGTGCGGGCGATGGAATTGCAGGCGGGGCATCCTGCCAAAAAGGGCAATCGCCGCGGTGATACCTACGCCTACAACGTAAAGGAATTGCGCCATCGAGAAATCGACGTCGCCCGCCAGGCCGAACAGGCCTACGAGCGATTTGTCCATGGTTGGCAACGCCGCGGTCCGGCCAAGCGACCCGGAGGCGCCGCAAAAAAAGACCCGCAGTAAACGCCATACCGGCAGAGCTATCCTCAAGCCCGGCCGGCACAGCCTCACGCCATGCTCACGACCGTCAAGGGCGCATCCGCGCCGCTTCGCGGTGGCCTGCGGCCATGCTTGACCCTGGCTCCGCCGGCGGCCATGGCGGTATCAGGCCGGGACATGGCGTAATCGCCACCGGGATTAAGCTCCTAGCGGCATGAGGCCAGCAGGAGAACCCCATGGAACCGTCACATTATGTAGGTCTGGATGTTTCGCAGGAGCTAACTTCGGTCTGTGTGATTGATCAGCAAGGCACCGTGGTTTGGCGAGGCAAATGCGCCACCGATCCCGACGCCATTGCCGGGGTAATTCGTCAGCATGCGCCCCGTGTCGTCCGAGCCGGGCTTGAGACGGGGTTGCTGTCGAATTTCCTGACCCGGGCGCTGCGTGCGCGCAGCGTGCCTGTCGTCTGCCTCGATGCGCGCCATGCCAAGGCCGCGTTGCGCGTGCAGATCAACAAGACCGATGCTAACGACGCGCATGACTTGGCGCAGGTGGTGCGAACCGGCTGGTTCCGCGAGATTGCGATCAAGAGCATGGATGCGCAGTCGCTACGCCTGCTGCTAGTTGCCCGCGCGCAACTGGTGTCACAGCGCCAGGGGATTGCCAATACA
>DAICYU010000168.1:385-7935 GCA_027311485.1 Acetobacteraceae bacterium | reverse complement strand
CTGGCGCGCGTCGGTCGTTGTCGTGCATTGGCTATCTCGCCATGGTTTGTCGGCCGCCATGACCGGTTTGGTGTCAGGGCGACGCCTGGCATGTGGAAAACGGAGGCTGTTGCCGTGTTCGATCTTGACCAGTTTGTTGCTGATATTCGTTCCACACTTGTAGATCGGTCGCGTCGCGGCACGAAGGATGTGGTGGCGCGGGCGGTTTCGGACAGTGGGTCGCTGCTGCGCTGCCTTGGCGAACCCAGCAAGGCGGGCATTCAGGTGCTTCATCACGCAGCCGATTTGACAATCCTCAACCTTGCATGGGGGCCTGGGCAGATGACACTGCCGCATGACCACAGACTGTGGGCGGTGATCGGCATGTATGGCGGACGGGAGGACAATGTGTATTGGCGCCGCGTGCCGGATCAGCTGCAACATTCCATCGATATTGCCGGCGGCCGGGCGCTCATTCCGGGTGATGTCGAGGTGCTGGGGCAGGACATCATCCACTCGGTGGTTAATCCGCTGTCGAAGCTCAGCGGGGCAATCCATGTTTATGGCGGCGATTTTTTTGGTGTTCGTCGCAGCCAATGGAACCCGGCAACGCTGGCCGAGGAACCGTATGACCACGCGCAGGCCCGCCAGATGTATGAAAACGCGAACGCGGCGATGGCACGAACCTGAAGCGGTGCTGGCCTGAGATGATGCTGGTCTGATCGGGCGCTTGCCTTGCGGCGGCGTCACGGCCGGTTAAGCTGGGCAGCTTGACGCGGAGGACCCTGCCGATGCAAGCGAGCGAGCGGATACCGGTTCTGGATGTTGGCCCTTATCTGGCCGGCGCGCCCGGTGCGCGGGACCGGCTGGCCGAGGCGGTTGCCCGGACATGCGTGGACACCGGCTTCCTGGTGATCACCAACCACGGTATCCCACAGACGCTCATCGCCGATGCGTTCGCGGCAGCGGCAGATTTTTTCGACATGGATGAGCGGCGCAAGCTGGACCTGAAGGTGGGCGACCTGAACATCGGTTACCTGCCGTACGGCGCGCAGATCGTCCGGACCTCAAAGATCAACAACAACACCAGGCCGAACCTGAGCGAAAGCTTCTACATCGTGACGGACCTGCCGGCGGACGACCCGCGGATTGTGGCCGGCGATCCGCTGTACGGTTTGAACCGGTGGCCGGTGGAGATGCCGTCCTTCAGGGCGCGAACGATGGCCTATTTCGCGGCGATGCGTCCGCTGGCGCAGCGGATGGTGTCCGTCATCGCCACGTCGCTGGGCCTGCCGGATGAATATTTCGATCGCGACTTCCATGAGCCGACGATCACGCTGCGGCTGATCCGCTATCCGTCGCAGGATGGTGCCGAGGACAATCAGTTCGGCTTCGCGCCGCATATCGACACAAGCTTCCTGACGCTGCTGGCGCAATCGGCGCTGCCTGGGCTGGAGGTGCGGACGGCGGAGGGCGACTGGATCCGGCCGCCGGCGCTTCCCGGCACCTTCGTGGTGAACACGGGTGAGATGCTGGCGCGATATTCGAACGACCGCTACACGCCGACGCCGCACCGGGTGATCAACGCCAACAATGCGCTTCGCCACGCCATCCCGTTCTTCTACGGCCCGGCGCTGGATGCGGTGATACGATGTGTCCCGACATGTGTCGGTCCCGACAATCCCGCTCGGTACGAACCGCTTTTGTATGCCGATCACCGACGGAAGCTGAACCTGACCAATTTCGACCACAGGCGAAAAGCGGCCGAGGCGGCGGCCTGATCGCCACCCCGGCCAGCCCTGGCTCATGGTTCTTCGCGCGATTTACGGCTTCGAGCGGGTCCGCCTGCGTCGTTCGCGCTTTATTTCAAGACGCTGACATCGTCGGAGCTCACCATATCCGGCACCGTCCAGCCTTTTGTATCGTATTCCGCCATGCATTGGTCGGCGAAGCCCTTCCACCGATCGGCATCGCCGGACGCCATGGCGTTGAACAGGGCGTAGCGCCGGATTTCCTCATGGCTGCCGGCGTAGTTGATTTCGTATAGCTCGTGCCGGCCGCCGAACTCAGTGCCGACAGCGTCCCATAGCAGCTTCATCAGCTTGACCCGCTCCATCGCCGAGACGCCGCCTGATCCGCGGACGAAACGGTCGAGATAGGGGCGCAGCTCCGGCGTTTCAAAGTCGCGGGCGTGGGAGTTGAGGTAGATCAGCCCGCTGGCGACGGTTTTCTCGATCAGGTTCTTGATCTGCACATAGGCTTCGGGGGCCAGGACGGTGTAGGCCATCGCCGCCTCGGCGCTGGGCAGCACGTAGCCGTTCGTCCAGGGTACGGCGGTGTTGGCCATGGTGTCCGACAGGCTCCAGAGCATGTTGCGCCAGGCGATGACTTCGCCAAGGTTGGCCTCGACGCCACGGAAGGCGCGGGCGCCGGTGATCTCGGTGGCTTTCAGGAATAGTCCAGTGATGAAGTCCAGTTTCACGCCCAGGCGGGTGCTGCCTTGCAGGAAGGCGCGTGGGACGAAGCCGGTGCGGGGGAAGAAATTGTTCGCCTTTTCGATGTCGCCGTAGACGAAGACATTTTCCCACGGCACCAGCACGTCATCCATGATGAAGATCGCGTCGTTCTCATCAAGGCGGCTGGAGAGCGGATAGTCGAACGGGCTGCCCAGGACCGCCGCGCGCTGCTCATTGGATGTGCGGCAGATCAGCTTGATGCCTGGGGCATTGGTTGGGACCATGAAGACCAGGGCGTAGCTTTTGTCCTGCACCGGCAGCAGGCCGTGGTGCGCCACGAAGGTGAAATGCGTCAGCGCCGAACCGGTGGCGACCACCTTGGCGCCGCTGACGCGGATGCCGGCATCGCTTTCGTGCGTGACGCGGGCATAGACATCGGTGGCCCCGCCGGGCGCGCCGGGGGCGATATTGCGGTCCACCGGCGGGTGGATGATGGCATGGTTGATGAACGGGACGCGCTGCTGGCTGTAGCGATACCAGCGCCGGGCGTTTTCCTGATACGGCGCATAGAAGTCGGCGTTGGCACCGAGGGTGCCCAGGAAAGCGGCCTTGTAGTCAGGAGAGCGGCCGAGCCAGCCATACGTGATGCGGGACCAGGCGGCGATGGCGTCGCGGGCGGCCACCTGTTCGGCCGCGGTACGCGGGGCGACGAAGTAGCGGTGGGTGAAGCCGCCCCATTCCGTCGGGCAGGTCAGGGTGTTGCGGCCGCTGCGATGATCCTCATGCAGCGCATCGTACAACCGGGCGATCATGCGCGCCGTGTTGCGGAAGGCGGGGTGCTCGGTGATGTTTCCGACCTTCTGGCCGTAAATCCAGACGTCCCGCCCGTCATTCAGGCTGTCCAGGTATTCCCGGCCGGTATAGGGCAGCAGCGTGTCGGCGTGCGCGTCCATGCGATCATCCTCCCCATCATGGCGTCTTTGCGCCTGTTTGCTGGGGCAGAAGCATAGGATGGCATTGTGGGGGACGCTATGGCCGGCGATGCCCGACGCAATGATGCGCATTCGGCCCGCTTTTTGCCTCTGCTTTTTTCTTCGGGCTGGGAGGGCTGTGCAAGCGACCTTGCGCCATACGCATGTTGCATGGTTGCATTGCAGTGAATTCAGGAACGGAACCGGGTTTGGCTTACGCTTTGCAGCAACTGATCAACGGCGTGACCCTCGGCATGATCTACGGGTTGATCGCCGTTGGATACACGATGGTTTACGGCATCATCGGCATGATCAATTTCGCCCATGGCGACGTGTTCATGGTCGGTGCGTTCCTGTCGCTGATCGCCCTGCTGGGGCTGTCGGCGCTGGGGATCACCTCGGTCCCGCTGGCGCTGGCATTGACGCTTATTTTCGCTGCGGCGATTGCCGCGCTGTATGGCTGGACGGTGGAACGGGTGGCCTACCGTCCGCTGCGCGGGTCGTTCCGGCTGGCACCGCTGATCAGCGCCATCGGCATGTCGATCACGCTGCAGAACTTCGTGCAGGTCAGCCAGGGCGCGCGCGTCAAGCCGATCGAGCCGGTGATTCCCGGCGGCATCCAGATCATGAACCAGGGCGGTTTCACGGTGCAGTTGTCCTGGATGCAGATCGCCATCGTGGTCATCACGCTGGTGATCCTGGGCATTTTCACCTGGCTGGTGACCCGCACGCCGCTGGGCCGCACGATGCGGGCGTGTGAGCAGGACCTGAAAATGGCCAGCCTGCTGGGGATCGACACTGACCGGACCATCAGCCTGACCTTCGTGATCGGCGCGGCGCTGGCCGCCGTCGCTGGGTTCCTGTTCCTGCTGTATTACGGGGTGATCGATTTCTACATCGGCTTCATCGCCGGCATCAAAGCGTTCACGGCGGCGGTTCTGGGCGGCATCGGCAGCTTGCCGGGCGCCGTGCTGGGCGGGTTGCTGATCGGGCTGATCGAGGTCTTCTGGTCGGCGTATTTCAGTGTCGAATACAAGGATGTCGCGGCGTTCTCGATCCTGATCGTGGTGCTGATTTTCCTGCCGACCGGCATTCTGGGCCGAGCCGAGGTGGAGAAGGTATGAGCGGGCTGCGCGACGCGTTCCTGTCGGCGCTGGTTGCCCTGGGATTGTTCGTGCCGCTGGTCGGGCTGGTGACGACTCCGTCTGATCATGGGTTGCACCTGGTGGTCCGGCCGGTTGCAACGGCGGTGGTCGTCGGGCTGGTCTTCGTTGGGCGACTGGCGATGCTGGCATGGCGCGGGCGCACGCGGCGGGACGCGGTGAAGGCGAACCGGGCCTTCGCCGAACGGATCACCCGGGCGGGGAAGTATGTCACGCCGGTGCTGCTGGCGGCGGCGGTGGCGCTGCCGTTCACCGGGTCCCGCTATTACATCGACCTGGGCACCCTGGTGCTGACCTACATCATGCTGGGGTGGGGGCTGAACATCGTCGTTGGGCTGGCCGGCCTGCTGGACCTTGGCTACGTCGCCTTCTACGCGGTCGGCGCCTATTCCTTCGCCATCCTGGCGCATACGTTCGGCCTTGGTTTCTGGACGTGCCTGCCTATGGCGGGACTCCTGGCGGCGCTGTGGGGCATCATGCTGGGGTTTCCGGTGCTGCGGCTGCGGGGCGACTACCTGGCCATCGTGACGCTGGCGTTCGGTGAGATCATCCGGATCGTGCTGATCAACTGGGTGTCGCTGACCAACGGCCCGAACGGCATCACCGACATCCCACGGCCGACGCTGTTCGGGCTGGCGTTCAGCATGGATGGCGGCGATGGCACCGTGGCCGGGTTCCTGGGCATCGAGCCGGCGGTGATCCAGCGCATCATCTTCCTTTACTATGTCATCCTGGGGCTGGCGCTGCTGACCAACTGGGTGACGCTGCGGCTGCGCCGGATGCCTCTGGGCCGAGCGTGGGAGGCGCTGCGCGAGGATGAGGTGGCGTGCCGGTCGCTGGGGATCAACGTCACGAACACCAAGCTGACGGCCTTTGCCATCGGCGCGTTCTTCGGCGGCTTCGCGGGCGCGTTCTTCGCCACGCGGCAGGCGTTCATCAGCCCGGAAAGCTTCACGTTCATCGAATCCGCCACCGTGCTGGCCATCGTGGTGCTGGGCGGGATGGGCAGCCAACTGGGGGTTGCGCTGGCCGCGATTATCATGATCGGCGGGCTGGAAGCGCTGCGCGACTTCCTCAGCTTCCTGGGCGACCAGATGAACAACCCGGTCTTCGCCGGCATCGCCAGTGAGCTGCCGCTGTATCGCATGCTGATCTTCGGGCTGGCGCTGGTGGTGATGATGGTCCTGCGACCGCGAGGCCTGATCTCGGGCCGTACCCCGAGCGTGGCGATGACACGGCCCAAGGAGATCGCGGCGGAACTGGTGGCCCAAGGACGTGGATGAACTGTGCGCGGATAAGCTGGGCGTGGATGATGTGGCGCGGGTGATGCTGTCTGTCTCGAACCTGACCATGCGCTTTGGCGGGCTGAAAGCCGTTGATAACCTGTCCTTTGAGGCGCGCACGGGCGATATCACGGCGGTGATCGGGCCGAACGGCGCCGGCAAGACGACGGTGTTCAACTGCATCACCGGGTTCTACCGGCCGACGGGCGGGTCCATCGCGCTGACCCATGCGGATGGCGCGCGGTTCGCGTTGGAGCGGATGCCCGGACATCGCATTGCCGCCACGGCACGGGTGGCGCGCACCTTTCAGAACATCCGCCTGTTCGCTGGCATGACGGTGCTGGAAAACCTTCTGGTGGCGCAGCACAACGTCCTGATGGGGGCGACGGGCTTCGGCATCCTGGCGGTCCTCGGTCTTGGTCGCTATCGGGCCGCGGAGGCCGCGGGCATCGAAAAGGCCAAGTACTGGCTGGACGCGATCGGCCTGATGTCCCGCGCCGACGATCCGGCGGGGGCGCTGCCGTATGGTGCGCAGCGCCGGTTGGAAATCGCCCGGGCCATGTGCATCGACCCGGTGATGCTGTGCCTGGATGAGCCGGCAGCCGGCTTGAATCCGCGCGAATCCGATGAACTGAACCACCTGCTGCTGCGTATCCGGGACGGCGGCTGCGCGCTGCTGCTGATCGAGCATGACATGGGCGTGGTCATGCGGATCTCGGACCACATCGTCGTGCTGGATCATGGCAAGAAGATCAGCGACGGCACGCCGGTTGAGGTCCGCGCCGATCCGGCGGTAATTGCCGCGTATCTGGGCGAAGGTGATGAGGATGAGGTGCCGGCATGACCGCGCTGCTGTCACTATCCGGCGTCACGGCGTTCTACGGGGCGATCCAGGCGTTGCGCGGGATCGACCTGACGGTGGAAAAGGGTGAGATCGTTACGCTGATCGGCGCCAACGGGGCGGGCAAATCGACCCTGATGATGACGATCTGCGGCAATCCGCGTGCGCGGTCGGGCTTGATCCTGCACGACGGCGAGGACATCACGCACTGGCCGACGCACCGGATCATGCGACGGGGGATTGCCCAGGCACCGGAGGGGCGCCGGATTTTCAGCCGCATGACGGTGCACGAAAATCTGCTGATGGGGGCGGAGGTTGCCGGCCGCGGCGACATCGAGGCGCTGCTGGATCAGGTTTTCACGCTGTTCCCCCGGCTGAAGGAACGGATCGGCCAACGCGGCGGGACATTGTCGGGTGGGGAGCAGCAGATGCTGGCGATCGGCCGGGCGCTGATGTCCCGACCTGCCTTGCTGCTGCTGGATGAGCCCTCGCTGGGTTTGGCGCCGCTGGTGGTGCGGCAGATCTTCGGGGCGATCCGGGACCTGAACCGGCAAACCGGGCTGACGGTGCTGCTGGTGGAGCAGAACGCATACCAGGCGCTACGGCTGGCCCATCGCGGCTACGTGCTGGTGAACGGTGCGATCACCATGGCCGGAACGGGCGCCGAACTGTTGGCGCGGCCCGAAATCCGGGCCGCCTACCTGGAGGGCGGCCACGGATAGGGCAGCCGGCCGCCCTCTATCCGGCCTTTTACAAGGCGCCTGCCTGCGGCTGCGGTGGGCCGGCCCTTCCGTCCAGGAACGGGAGCGGCCGGGGTCTTGCCGCCGCCGTAACGTGCGGCCGGGGGACCCCCCTGG
>DAICYU010000168.1:0-375 GCA_027311485.1 Acetobacteraceae bacterium | reverse complement strand
GCCAACGCGACACCGCGACATGAAGAAGCACAGGCGCGCTGACCCCGACGGCAAAGCATAATGCGAACAGGGTGGCGTGTTCATTGACGCCGCAGCGAATGAGAAGGTGTCGCGTGGCGGCGCCAGCGACCACATGCCAGAGGTAGATCGTGTACGAGAAACGCCCAATGGCGGCCAACGAGGCGTTCTGGGGAACGCGCTGCAGAAGAACGACGACCGCGGCCATGCCCGCAATCGCCGGGGACAGTTGCATGATGGACAACTGGTGCGCCAGGCCATTCAGGGCAAATTGCTGGGATACAAGCACAATCAAAACGATGCCAAGTGCCAGGACGCCGACATCCCGGTCCCGCAACAGGTGACCTTTCTCGCGCA
>DAICYU010000167.1 GCA_027311485.1 Acetobacteraceae bacterium | reverse complement strand
GCCACCAAGGGCTTTACATTTACTTGCATTCGTGCGGCATCTTCATCAAGATGTCGTAAACTTTACGAGCACCACCAATAAAGCCCATGACACCACAAATCAACAAACCAAATGGCTGGGTATCAAACAGGCTGTCGAGCCAATAGCCCACCAGAAAACCTGCCACCACCATCGAGGTAAACATAGAACCGGCACTGATTAACAGCAAATTCGGCATTTTACCGTCTGTTTTGTCGCTCATAGGAAGTGTATAAGACGCTGGTAAGCGTGGGTGAGGCTGTCGCCCCCGTGGAAGCGCCAAAGCCTGCGGTTGCGGTAACGAAGTCCGTTTTTCCGGATTACATCGTATGTCTGGAAGATGGAAAGCAGATGACGATGCTGAAACGGCATTTGATGACCGAGCACAACATGACGGTCGATCAATATCGCGCCAAATGGGGCCTGCCGTCGAACTATCCCATGGTTGCGCCAAACTACGCTGAGACGCGGTCTTCGTTGGCGAAGAAGATGGGCCTCGGCCGGAGCCGCACGGCAGCCGCCGCAGCCGCCGCCGCCGCGGCGGCGAAGAAGCCTGCGCGCAAGGCACCGACGAAGAAGGCCGGGCGCGGCTAAAGTCGCTGCGCAACCCTCTCACCTGTCGCCAGCAACACCGCGACAGGCAGGTATAGTCTTGATACAACCAATCCTCGCGACAGCCTCATTTTGAGGCGTCGCGCGGGCTTGTATGACTATAGTCGAGCTGCCCGGCAGAAACTTAGACTATTCGCTTTTCCCATACTGTTGCCTACGCATTGCCCGCTTGCGGCGCATCTGTGCCACCAGACCTGCGCCGTGCGCACTGTTGGCCTGTTTTCCTGAAACGTCGGCCGCCGCACGGCACCCTTGGTCCCCGTCTCTGGCGTTCCCCTCCTCTGGCGTTCCCCTCCTCTGGCGTTCATCGACGGTGCTGCTAGCGTAGCGCGCGGGCCGCGCCCGCTTGCAAACCCCACGCGTGCACACGCTCGGACAGGACGTAAGGAAACAAGGGATGAAGCACGGCAAGATCCGCCTGGAAATGGCGGGCCCGGTCGCGGTCATGACGCTGAATGACCCCGCCGTTCTGAACGCGTTCGGCCAGAAACTGCGAGAGGATATGGCGGACGCTGTCAGCACGCTCGAAGCCAGCTCGGCACGCTGCCTCGTCATCACCGGGGCCGGCCGCGCTTTTTGTTCCGGCGCCAATCTCAATGATCCGGACCGCGCCCCGCGCGACCGCGCCGCCGAAGCCCGTGGTGAGATGGTGGGCGACCTGGAGGCCTGGTACAATCCGATGTTCCTGCGGCTGCGCGCCCTACCGATCCCGGTGGTCACCGCGATCAACGGCATTGCCGCCGGCGCCGGAATGAGCCTGGCTCTGTCTGGTGACATCCGCATCGCCGCCCGTTCGGCATCGTTCCTGCAGGCCTTCGCCCGGATTGGACTGGTGCCTGATTGCGGCTCCTCCTGGCTGCTGCCGCGGCTGATCGGGATGGCCCGCGCCATGGAATTGTCGCTGCTGGCTGAGCGTCTGCCGGCGGAAACGGCGCTGGTGTGGGGGATGATCAACCGGGTTGAGGATGATGATGCGCTGATGCCGAAAGCCATGCAGCTTGCCGAATCGCTGGCAAACGGGCCGCGCTCCCTAGGCATGATCCGGAAGATGTACTGGGAGAGCCTGGAGAACAGCTACGAACAGCAACTCCGCCTGGAAGCAAAACTGCAGACCCAGGCCGGCCTGACAAAGGACTTCGAGGAAGGCGTCGAAGCGTTCCGCGAAAAGCGGCAGGCCCGTTTTACTGGAAACTAAGGAAAAGAATCGTAATGCGCATCGGTATCGTCGCGATCCCCTCGGCCAGTGTCATCGGCGCGGAAATTGGCGCCCACATCACCACACTGGGCCGGAAGGTGGAGGAACTGGGATTTCATGGCCTGTGGGTGACCGATGCGTTCGCCCGCGGACGGCCGACGCTGGATCCGCTGATCCTGCTGGGCGTCGTCGCCGGGCAGACGTCACGGATCGAGCTTGGCACTTGTGTTGTGCAGATCCCGTTGCGCCACCCGGTGGAACACGCGCAGCGCGTGCAGACACTACATGCGCTGTCGCAGGGCCGGTTGCGCTTCGGCGTCGGCAGCGGCTCCACCAGCAACGACTTCGAGGCTGTGCAGGCTGACTATGCCGCCCGCTTCAAGACGCTGCCCGCGTATCTGGAGGTGATGCGCAAGGTCTGGGCGGGGGAGCCGGTGTATGGCCGCGCATTGTCCATGTGGCCGGGCGCGGAGGGTGGCCCGCCGGTGCTGCTGGGCGCCTGGCGCAGTGAGCGATGGATCAACTTGTCGGCGAAGGTACTGCAGGGCTGGATTGCATCCGGAATCTACAGCTCCTGGGAGGATCTGGCGATCGGTGTGAAAATGTACCGCGACGCCGGCGGCAAGCGGGCAGTCCTGGCGAATATCTTCACCGACTTCCGCGACCCGCCTGCACCGCTGCCGATCGCGCACCCGCCAAAGATCAGCCTGCTCTGCTCAAAAGCCGAAGCCAGGGACAGGCTCAAGCGGCTGGAGGACATCGGCGTCGACGATGCGCTGCTGGTGTGTCCCTCGGACGATCCGTCGCAGCTTGAGGCGATTGCCGAGGTCGTTCGATAGCACGCCGGCTTTAACAGGCGATCCGCGAACGGCCGGCCAAAAGCGACCGGCCGCGGCGGATCGTTGCGCAATCAGGTGACTGCCCGCCTATAGAGGTGCCACGTCGCATGCCCCAATACAGGCAGCACGAAGATCAGCCCAAGCAAAGCCGGAATGGAGCCAAGCACCAGCAGGCCGGCGACGATCAGGCCCCAGGCCGCCATCGTCACGGGATTGCGGGCAACAACCCGTGCCGATGTGCGGACCGCCGTCTCCAGTGACGCTTCGCGATCGAGCAACAAGGGAAACGAAACGGCGCTGATTGTCAGCGCGACGGCGGCGCAGACAAAACCGACGGCGATGCCGACGATCGCCATCGCCGCCCCCGCCGGTGTGGTGAATATGTCGTGTACAAAATGGCTGGCCGATACCGGCGGCTTCGGGCCGAGTGTATGGACGTAGACGACGTTCGAAAGAACCAGCCAGAACAGCAGCAACATCATTAAAATGAGACTCAGCAGCACAATCCCGCCGATCGACGGCGAACGCACGACCGCGAAAGCATCAGCCCAGGTCGTATGCAGACCAGCCTCCCGCCGGCGGCTCATTTCATTCAGCCCGACCGCGGCCACCGGCCCGATCAGGGCGAAGCCGGACGCCAATGGGAAAACAAGCGGCAGAAGATCATTCCCGGACGCCAGCTTTGCCAACAAAAGCCCCAGCAGAGGATAGAGGACGCATAGTGAAATGACGTCGGTTCGCACGGCGGCGAAGTCTTCCATGCCGCGTGCGAGCGCCCAGCGCAGATCGCGCATTCCGATGCGCCCCACGATCGGTTCGGTCCGGGCACGCTCACCGTAACGGGATGGCGCGGGCCGGATCGCCTGATAGGCGGCCGTCAACATGTTCAGGCTCCAACCTGGCGGGTTGTTGATCATCGTGGCCTCTCCTCCGGTTCTTGACTGTTCCGAGGCCGGCCCGTCCTGCGCATACTCCGATCGCCTGACGAACGTCCCGGCTCTCGCAAGCGGGCATCATGAACCGGCCGCGCGCTATTTCGTGATTCACGTATCCGCGACCGGCCGGCTTCCCGTGTGCCACGCAATGCGCCAGCATGCGGACATGACCGACCCAATCACGATTGCCGTGCTGCAGAACCGCCTGAACGCCATCGCCGAGGAAATGGGGGAGGCGATGCTGCGCACCGCCTACTCGCAGATCCTGAACTCATCGCGCGATTTCTCGATTGCGCTGATCGACGCGCGCTGCCGTCTGGTGGCGCAGGCCGACCATATTCCGGTGCATGTCGGCGCAATGCCCTGGGCAGCCAAGGCACTGGCGGAGCGGTTCCCTATTCCATCGCCAAACGATGTTTACGTGCTGAACGACCCGTATCGCGGCGGTTCGCACCTGCCGGATCTGACCGTGTTCGTCCCGGTTTTCGCAGGTGAGCGGCTGATGTTCTGGTCCGTTGTTCGGGCGCACCATTCCGACATCGGCGGTGCCACACACGGTGCCTACAACCCTGCCGCTACGGAGATCTGGCACGAAGGCTTGCGCCTGCCGCCCATGCGCCTGACCGAAAACGGCGTGCTGCGCGAGGATCTGCTGGACATGCTGGCGCTGAATGTCCGTCATCCACGCGATTTCCGCGGCGACCTGGCCGCGCAGATCGGTTCGGCGCGCCTGGGCGAGCAACGCCTGAACGCGGTAATCGCCGCGTTCGGCACCGAAACGCTGGCCGCGTCGATCGAAGCGATGCTGGACGCCGCCGAACGCCACGCACGGCAGATCGTCTCGGGCTGGCAGGATGGAGAATACACCGGTGAAGCGGTGCTGGACGACGACGGCTTCGGGAAGACCGACATTGTCATCCGCGCCCGGGTCACCAAGCAGGGCAGTAACGTCATGGTCGATCTGACCGACTCCGATCCGCAGGTGACGGGGTTCATCAATTCATCACACGCCAACACGCAATCCGCCGTCGCCATGGCGTTCGCTTTTCTGCTGGACCCCGACATCGCCAAGAATGACGGCGCGTTCCGACCGCTGACCGTCCGGCTGAAGGAAGGCACGATCGTATGGGCGCATGAGGGTGCGCCGGTGACGATGTGCACCAGCCACTGCTCCAACGAAATCATCGAGGCGATCATCGTCGCCCTCGGCCAGGCCTGCCCGGATCGCGCCATGGGCGGCTGGGGCCGTCGTCTGCGGATCGCCCTGACCGGCACCGACCCCCGCACCCGCCGCCGCTTCATCTGGCATATGTTCCAGGCTCGGCCGGGCGGCGGCGGGTCTGCGGCGGGCGACGGTTACTCCACGATCGGGGAGTGGCACTCGGCCGGCGGCATCAAGTTCGGCAGCATCGAGGTCGCCGAAACCCGCTTCCCACTGGTGTTCGAAACCCATGAATACCGGCCAGGATCGGCCGGCGAGGGCAAGTACCGCGGCGGCACCGGCGCCGACATGCGCCTGCGCGTGGAAGCGGCCGGCACCACCTATGCCAATACCGCCGGCGAGGGCGTGGTGCACGGCGCCCGCGGCATCAACGGCGGCCAGGATGGCGCCCCGCACGATTACACGCTGCTGCCGCCGAACGCGCCGCCGCGCAAGCTCAAGAGCAAGGAAGTCAACGTGCCGGTCCCGCCGGGCAGCGTGATCCACGTGCTGTCCGGCGGCGGTGGCGGCTGGGGTGATCCGGCGCAGCGCGAGCCGGCCGCCCGCGCCGCCGACAGCCAGGAGGGCCTGATATGATCGCCACAATCGGCATCGATGTCGGCGGCACCTTCACCGACATCTTCGTTTCAGTGTCCGATGGCCGCAGCATCATCGCCAAGGCCGCGACAACACCCGACGACCAGTCGAACGGGGTACTGTACGGCATCACCCAGGCCGCCCGCCGCCTCGGCCTGACCACCGCCGCGCTGCTCGGCGCCACATCCCGCATCGTCCATGGCACCACCGTCGCCACCAATGCACTGCTGGAGGGCAAGACCGCCCGTGTTGGCATGCTGACCACGGAAGGCCATCGCGACGTTATCGAGATGCGGGAGGGGCTGAAGCCCGACCGCTACAACCTGCGCATGGCGCCCCCTGCCCCGCTGGTGCCGCGTCATTTGCGCCTGCCGGTGCGGGAACGGATGCGCCCGGACGGCTCGGTGGAAATCGCGTTGGACGAAGCGTCGCTGCTATCTGCCATCGACCGGCTGCGCGCGGCCGACGTTCAGTCCGTCGCCATCTGCTTCCTGCACGCCTGGCGCAATCCGGCGCATGAGCAGCACGCCGCAGCCGCCGTCGAACGGCATCTGCCGGGCGCGTATGCCACCACATCGTCGGACGTGCTGCCGCAGATCAAGGAGTTCGAGCGGTTTTCCACCACCGTCGCCAACGCCGCGGTCGGCCCGGTGATCCAGAACTACCTGGGCCGGCTGCAGACGCGGTTGCGGGAATCCGGCTACGCGGGCGAATTGCTGGTGATCCTGTCGCATGGCGGCGTCGCCTCGGTCGCGGAGGCAACGCGGCTGGCGGCGGGCACCGCGCTGTCGGGTCCGGCGGGCGGCGTCGCGGCCGCTGTGGCCCTGTCGCGGGCGGGCCTGTCGTCCGACCTGATCGGGTTCGACATGGGCGGCACCTCCACCGACATCGCGGTGGTCCGCGACGGGCAACCCGGGCTGTCGGGCGATAAGTCCGTCGCCAATGCCCGGATCGCCCTGCCCAGCCTGGATATCGTCACCCTGGGCGCGGGCGGCGGCTCGATCGGTCATCTCGACCGGTCCGGGCTGCTCGCCGTCGGCCCGCAGAGCGCCGGGGCCGTGCCCGGGCCGGCCGCGTATGGCCAGGGCGGCACCGCAGCGACGGTGACCGACGCCAACCTGGTGCTGGGCTACCTGGACCCGGCCAATTTCCTTGGTGGGCAGCGGCGGCTCGATCTGGATGCGGCCACCGGCGTGGTTGCCGCCCTGGCCGGCGCACTGGGCGTCGAGACGATGCTGGCCGCGGCCGGCATCCACCGGCTGGTGAACAGCCGGATGGCGGACGGCGTGCGCGTTGCCACGGTGCGCCGCGGCGTCGATCCGCGCGGCTTCACCCTGCTGGCCTTCGGCGGCGCGGCCGGGCTGCACGTGACCGCGGTGGCCGCCGAACTGGGGATTAGCCGGGTTGCCGTGCCGGTGGCGGCGTCGGTCCTGTCCGCCTGGGGCATGCTGAACACCGACCTGCGCGTCGAACTCAGCCGCAGCCAGGGGCAGACCGGCCGCCTGGACACAGACGCCCTGCTCGCCGCCTTCGCCGCCATGGAAAGCGAAGGCCGAGCGCGGCTGGCATGGTTCGATGGGGCGGTGACGCTGCATCGCTTCGCCGATATGCGGTACGGGGAGCAGGTGTTCGAAATCCCGGTTGCGCTGGACGATATCGACTGGCGGGCGCCCGACTTGGCCACGATCCTGGCCGATCGCTTCCACGCGGCGCATGAGCGCCTTTACACCTACGCCCTGCGCGATCAGGAGGTGGTGCTGGTCAACGCCCGCCTGTCGGTGATCGGGCGGCTGCCGCCGACGGAAACGCCTGCTGTCGCAGCGCGCGCGGATACCGCGCCAAAAGCACGCAGATCCATCCATCTGGGGGAATGGATTGAGGTGCCGGTATTCGATTTCCAGCTTCTGGCGGCGAACCAGACGGTGTGCGGCCCGGCCATCATCGAGTCCGATACGACAACGGTCCTGCTGCGCGGCAACGACCGTGCCCGCTTCGACCGGCGGGGATGGCTGGATATTGCCGTCGCGGCACGC
The DNA here is from genome assembly GCA_027311485.1 of Acetobacteraceae bacterium. GTDB lineage: Bacteria > Pseudomonadota > Alphaproteobacteria > Acetobacterales > Acetobacteraceae > Rhodopila. Next base: position 507 of record DAICYU010000167.1, on the reverse strand, counting down.
TAGGCTGGCAATTGAGGAGACAGGCGAAATGCAGGGCGATGCGACGCTGAATGTGTTCTGGCAGCCGGGGTGAACTAGCTGCCTGAAACTCAAGGAGTTTCTCTCGGTCCGTGCGATCGGGTTCAAATCCATCAATGTATTGACCGACCCGGACGGGCTGGCTGAGTTGCGCCGGCTCGGCGCGCGATCGGTGCCGGTGCTCTCGCGCGGCGACGACTGGATTTTCGCCCAGAACATCGGCCATGTGGTGATGTTCCTCGGCCTGGATGAGCCGACCGGGCCGGTGCTGCCGCCGGATGCGCTGATGCAGCGGCTGCGCCTGTTCCTGCGCACCGCGATCGCGATCGTGCCGCAGATGCCCGACGCGCTGCTGGCCAAGGACGTGCCCAACCGGCCGCGCAGCTACATTGCGCTGGCGCATCACCTGTTCCGCATTCCCGAAGGCATGCTGGAGGTTGCGGCGGGTGCAACCCTGACCAACGACATGTTGACCGGCGGCCCGCCGCC
>DAICYU010000166.1 GCA_027311485.1 Acetobacteraceae bacterium | reverse complement strand
TGATGCTGATGACGGCCGGCTGCTGCTACAGCGCCTGGACCACTGGCGCGGCCGGTATCGCGCTTGGGCGCACGCTGGCCGGCGTGGGGGCCGTTGCGATGATCGTGCTGCAGAACAAGATCATCGCCGAGTGGTTTACCGGCGCGCGGTTCATGATGGCGATCAGCGTGTCGGTCTGTGCATTCCCGGTGGGCATGGGGCTGGCGCAGATCATCCTGCCCGGAATCCTGGCCGGCTACGGCCTGGCCACCGCGCTGCTGACCGACGCCGTGCCGGCCGCCCTGGCGCTTGTCCTGTTCCTGGGCAGCCATCGGGAGCCGCCGCATGCGGTGCCGGTGCCGCGCCGCTTTTCCATGCCCGGCCTGCGGGAGTGCTGGCTGCTGCTGATCGCCGGGGCAGGGTGGATGGTCTACACGGCGGGTTTCGCCGGCTTCGCGTCCTATCTGCCGCTGACCTTGGCGGGCCGCGGCTTCGGTTCGGCGGCCATCGGCACGGCGATGACGCTGGCAACCTGGGGCAACGTCCCGGCGACGCTGCTAGGCGGCGGCCTGGCGGCCAGGTTCGGTGGATTCAACGTGTTCCTGGTTGGAACGGTGTCACTGGTGATCGGCATGGCCGGGGCGGCCCTGATGGGCTGGCCGCTGTTCTGGTCCGCGCTGGCCGGCTTCCCGGGCGCCATTCAGCCGGGTGTGCTGATGGCGGTCGGCACACTGTCCGCCCGGCCCGAGAACCGGGCCGTCGGCATGGGTATCTTCTACAGCCTGTATTATCTGGGCGGCACCTTCGTGCCGGCCCTGTGCGGCGTGGCGGCGGACTATGCGGGCCGGCCGGAGGGCGGGTTGCTGGCGGCGGCGGCGCTATCGGCGCTGGCGCTTCCGCTGTATCTGCTGCACCGCGCCCTGGCGTCACACGAAACGATGCTGGTGCGCGCGTGACGGATGGCTTGAGCTTGTTTTAACAACAGGCTGACGACGTGACTTGCGCCAACCTCAATGAATGACGCAGCCGATCCCGCCTATGCGGCGAGCGGATGGACACTGGCTTCTATCTCGGCGCCGAACCGCGCTTCGGCCACCGACAGATCATACGCGGTCTGCAGGCCGAGCCAGAATTGCGGGCTGGTGCGGAAGCAACGGGCCAGCCGGAGGGCGAGGTCGGACGTCATCGGCTCCCGATCGTCGATAACCGGCGCGATCTGGCTCTGCGGCACACCGAGTGCCTGTGCCAGACCGACGGTGTCGAGCCGCATCGGCTCCATATACTCTTCGCGCAACACCCGTCCGGGGTGCATCCTGCGACCCATGCGTGCCATTGGCAGACCTGCTGGAATTTCTATGGCTTGGATCATCACCCGGAGTCGTGGCAGCAAGATGGCAAATCTTGCCCCTTTGTAAGACAGCGGCATTTTTCAGGTTTAAACGGCCGCGGCGACGGGCCAGTGCCGCGTCGCCCCAACGGTATCACCCCGACCGTATCATCATGGCCAGGCCTGTCTTGGGCATTCCAGCACGCCGCTGTCCCCCATGGGCCCGTTCCCCGTGGGCCGCCGCCCGTGAGCCGCCACCCGTCAGGCCGTCTCCCGTCAGGCCGTCTCCCGTCAGGCCGTCTCCCGTCAGGCCGTCCCGCTAAGCACCATCTCAGGCGGCCGGCCGCCGGCGCAGCAGAAAGCGCTGCCGTCCTTCCAGCACCAGTTCCCGCCGCTGGTTGTGCACGGTGGTCCTGAAGCCCAGGACGCCGGTGGTCCGGTTCGGCGACAGCTCATCGATTTCCAGCGCCGGATACAGCGTGTCGCCCGCGAACACGGGCTTGAGGAACCGGCTGGACTGCTCGATGAACCCGACCAGTGCGTCCTCGGTGATGAAGGGGAACAGGCCGGCGCCCGGCGCGGTCTGCACCAGGGTTTGCAGCCCGTGCGCCAACAGGCCCGGATAGCCGTGCGCCTTGCAGAACTCCACGTCGTAATGCACCGGATGATTGTCGCCACTGGCTGCCTGAAATGCCAGGAACACCGCCTCGGTCATTGTCCGGCTGGGTAGCAGGAACCGCTCCCCGATCCGGAAATCGCCGAACCAGCGCTGCTCCGGCACCATGCGATGCCGTGCGGGATCAAAGCCCGCGGGATCAATGCGTGCGGGATCGGGGTCCGTCATATCGCACCGGCCTGCCGTATCGCGGCGATCCGGTCGCGCGAAAACCCGATTTCGGTCAGCACCTGATCGGTATGCTGGCCGACCGCCGGCACGTCGCCCATCGCCGCTTCCTGGTCGGTGAACTGTGCCGGCGGCAGCAGGGCGCGCACCGGCCCGGCCTCGGTCTGGATGTCCCGCCATTTGTCGCGGGCGCTGAACTGGACATGGTTCCACACGTCGATCGGCTCATTCAGCCGGCCATTGGCGATGCCGGCCCGGTCCAGCAGGGCGGCCACCTCCTCGGATGTCTTGTCGCTGAAAAATGCTTCAATCACAGCGGTCAACGCCTCCCGGTTCTGGCGCCGTTGCGGCTGCGTGGCGAAGCGCGGATCGGTCTGGATCGCCGGATCGCCCAGCACCTTCTGGCAGAACGTCACCCATTCCCGTTCATTCTGCAGGCCCAGGATGACCTGCCCGTCCTTGGTCCTGTGCGCGCCGTAGGGTGCGATGGCAGGATGGCTGGTGGGCAGCCGCGGCGGCGGGGAGCCTGCATAGGCATGGCGCAGCATCGGATAAGTCATCCACTCGCCCAGCGCGTCCAGCATCGCTACCTTGATATTCGCGCCTTCTCCGGTTCGCGCCCGCCGCAGCAGCGCCGACAGAATGCCGTTCACCGCATACATGCCGGTGGCAATATCGGCGATGGAAATGCCGACGCGGGACGGCTCCGCCTCCGAGCCGGTGACGCTGATCAGGCCCGATTCCGCCTGGATCAGCAGATCGTAGGCCTTCTTCTGCACGAACGGCCCGCTCTCGCCGTAGCCCGAAATATCGCAGACGACCAGCGTCGGGTTGGCCGGCTTCAGCGCCTCATGCGTCAGGCCCAGGCGCGCCGCCGCGCCGGGCGCGAGGTTCTGGATCAGCACGTCGGCGCCGGCGATGAGTTTGTCGAGGGCCGAGCGGGCGTCCGGGTGCTTGATGTCGAGGGTGACGCTGCGTTTGCTGCGGTTCAGCCAGATGAAGTGGCTGCAGACGCCGTTCACGTAGTTGTCGTAGGCGCGGGCGAAGTCGCCTTCGCCGGGCCGCTCGATCTTGATCACGTCGGCGCCGAGGTCGGCGAGGTGCCGCGTGCATAGGGGCGCGGCAACCGCGTGTTCCAGCGCCACGACGCGCATGCCTTCCATGGGGCGCATAGGCCGTTTCCTCCGGTTTGTCTGGCGGGAGGAAAGCGCCCCGGACGGGCGGTGTCAAAGCGGCGTGGAGGCTTTCAGGAAATTGAGCACCCGGGCTTCCTGCTGGCCCAGGTATTCCGGACCGCGCCAGTCGGTCATGACGTCGACCCCGGGCAGCAGGACGGCGAGTTCTGCGCTGGTTGCCGCCGGGTGCGCGATGTCGCTGCCCGGCAGCAAGAACGTCGGCACCGGGCAGGCGCGGGCAAAGCCGCGATCGACGCAGAACACGAAGTCGCCCTGCCACATGTTGCGGCCGAAGGCGGCAATGGCGTCGGCATCCAGCTCCGGCCGTGCAGCCAGTTGGTCCCGGGTCCATTCGGCGTGGCTGTCCGGGAAATACCTTGGATGATCGGGATGCAATCCGATCGGGTTCTGCAGCACCGCGGCGGTGACCCGCTGTGGCGCCATCTCCGCGATCTTCAGGCAAAAACTCCCGCCAATGCAGGCGCCCAGCGTGTGGAAGCGCGCAAATCCCAGGTGGTCCATCAGTGCCAGATGGTCCTCGGCATAGGTGTGCCAGCCGTGGTGCGCCTCGATCGCCGCGCGGGACTGGCCGGCGTTGCGCTGATCCAGGGCAATGGCGGTGAAGCCGGCCTCCGGCAGGGCCCGTGTCCAATCGACCCAGGGGCGGGCAGGGCCACCCTCCGGCGCGTGCCACATCTCCATGCGGGAGCGGAGGCCGCCCGGGGCAAACAGCAGGACAGGGAAGCCCTCGCCATGGACTTCGTAATGGATTTCACCATCGGGGCGTTGCAGCACGGGCATGAATGACCTCCTGCGATTGGGCGCCACGCTGCGCCGGCCGGGGAACCGGCGCAAGCGGCGTGGTGACGGCAGGCCCGTTGTTGGGGCTTCACTGCGGGGGCTTCACAGTGGGTCTTCACGGTGGGGCAATAACCCAGCAAAATGCGCCCATGACGCTTCCCGTTCTTTCCTCGCGCATCCGCGACACGTTTGCCGCCCCGATCCCCACCGCGAAGGCCTGGGCCACGCGCTATGACGGGCGCGCCGGCCCGACGATCGACCTGACGCAGGCGGTGCCGGGGTATCCGACGCATCCCGACCTTGCGGCGCGCCTGGCTGAAGGCGCTGCCTCGGCCATTCAGGCGCGATATGGGACGATCGACGGCGATGAGGTCCTGCGCGCCACCCTGGCGGCCGAGATCAACCGCATTTACGACGCCGATGTGGACGCCGCCGACGTCGCGATCACCGCCGGCGCCAATCTGGCCTTCGCCATGGCAATGACCGTGCTGTGCGGCACCGGCGACCAGGTGATGCTGCCGGTGCCTTGGTATTTCAACAATGCCATGGCCCTGACCATGCAGGGGCTGGAGGCGCTGCCGCTGCCGTGCCGCCCCGAGGACGGGTTTGTCCCCGATCCGGACCGGGCCGCCGCGCTGATGACGCCACGCACCCGCGCGGTGGTGCTGATCAGCCCGAACAACCCCACCGGCGCGGTCTATCCGCCTGACGTGATCGCCCGCTTCGCCGCACTCTGCCGCGCCCGCGGCATCTGGCTGATCATGGACGAATCATATCGCGACTTCCTGCCCCGCTCGGCGCTGCCGCCGCACGCCCTGTTCCAGGACCCGGCGTGGAAGGACGGGATGGTGCAGCTGTACTCGTTCTCCAAGGCGTACTGCGTGGCAGGACACCGGGTCGGCGCAATGGTATGCGGTCCCCGCGTCCGGGCCGAGTTGAACAAGGTGCTCGACACCATGCAGATCTGCCCGCCGCGCGGTCCGCTGCCCGGGCTCGCCTGGGGCATCGACCACCTGGACGACTGGAAGGCGGCCAACCGGGAGATCATTGCCGATCGCGCCCGCATGTTCCGCGCCGGTGTCGGGCAACTCAACGACTGGCGCATCGACGCGCTCGGCACATACTTCGCCTATGTCCGGATTCCCGAAGGCAAGCGGGACGCGATGGCGACCGGGGAAGCGCTGGCGACCCAGTGTGGCCTGCTGTCGCTGCCCGGACCGTTCTTCGGGCCGGGGCAGGACCGGCATTTGCGGCTGGCCTTCGCCAATGCCGAACTGGACGCCATCGCCGAGATCCCGGAGCGGCTTCGCCTGCTGAAATAGCCGCTGGCTGACAGTTGGGCGGTGGCCGTTTGGGCGATAGGCGTCTGGGCGGGACGGTTCGGCGGATGGGCAAGCCGCCCGCCGCGCCGTATGCCTTATCCCAGCAGCCGCCGAGCCTCGGCCGCGTCGGCGGCGATCTGGGCTTTCAGGGCGTCGAGACCGGAGAATTTCACTTCGGCGCGGATATAGCCGTGCAGCGCCACGGTGATGTCCTGCCCGTACAGGTCGCCGGCAAAATCGAACAGGTTCACCTCCAGCCGGCTTTCCGGTCCGGCGTTCACCGTGGGGCGACGTCCGATATTCGCCACCCCCTTGTGCATCGACCCGTCCGCCAGCCGGATCGTCACCGCATACACCCCGCGCGCCGGTTCCAGATGCCGCCCCAGCGGCACGTTGGCGGTCGGAAACCCGATGGTGCGGCCACGCTTGTCGCCATGTGACACCGCACCACGAATCGCCCAGGGCCGGCCGAGTTCCGCCGTCGCCCGTTCCGGATAGCCGTCCTGCAACGCGCGGCGGATCCGGGTTGATGACAATGGTCCCTGTGCATCGGTCACCGGCGGCACCAGCGTCAACCCCATGCCCAGAACCTCGGCCCGCCCAGCCAGGAAACTGGTGCTGCCGCCCCTGCGGTGCCCGAACGCAAAGTCCTGGCCGGACACGAGATGTTTCGCGCCAAACCCATGATGCAACACCTGGCCGACGAAATCCTCGGCGGTCATCAGGCTGAAGGTTCGGTCGAACGGCAGTTCGTACAGCAGGTCCACCCCCAAGCCCGCCAGCGCGTCCGCCCGTTCGGCCGACAGGGTCAGCCGGAACGGAGGGTCGTCCGGCCGGAACACCTCCCGCGGGTGTGGCTCGAAGGTCAGGACAGCGAGCGGTGCATCCGGGCGCGCGGCATGGGCGGCGCGGATAACGCTGGCATGCCCCAGGTGCACGCCGTCGAAATTGCCAAGCGCAACGGTGGCGCCGCGGGCATCCGCCGGCACATCACGCCAGTCATGGAGTATCCGCATCAGCCGCGCGAGGGCACCAGGACACAGGCTTCGCCGTCAATCACCACATCATCCTCCACCATGCACTTCGTCCGCAGGGTGGCGCGTTTCGACGCCGGCTTCAAATCGGTAATTTCAACGACCGCCTTTACCGTCTCCCCGATCCGCACCGGCGCGCGGAAATTCAGCGACTGGCGCAGATAGATGGTGCCCGGTCCCGGCAGATGCGTTCCCAGCAGGGCCGAGATCAGCCCGGCCGACAGCATTCCATGGGCGATCCGCCCGTCGAATCCCGTCTCCCGCGCCGCCTGTTCGTCCAGATGCACCGGGTTGGTGTCCAGGCTTACGGCCGCGTAGGCCAGGATATCCGCCTCGGTGATGGTCTTGGACAATGTGGCGGTCTGGCCGACATGCAGGTCCTCGATGGCGAATCCGCGAGTCCCGGATTCGCTGGTTCCAATTCTGCTGGTCCCCATTCCGCTGGTCCCCGATTGGCTGGTCCCGACACCGCCCATCATGGTGCGCTGCCCCCAATACGCATAGGGTTTTGGCGACCACCCGGCGGTGGGACAATCCGCCGAACGCGCACAAACGTTTGACCTGGCAATGAGAGGTGATGATGCCCGCGACCCAGACAGGACGATCCGAGGATCTGTTGGCTGAATTGTCAGCCTGGGTGCGGATGGAAACGCCGACGACCGACCCGGCCGCGGTCAACCGCCTGTTGGATGTGGCCGAGGCGGACCTGACCGACGCCGGCGCCGCCATCACCCGCATTCCCGGCCGCGACGGTTTCGGCGACAACCTGATCGCCCGCACCCCGGGTTCCGGCAAGCCGGTCGTTGTCGCCGGCCATCTGGACACCGTCTGGTCGCACGGCACGCTCGATTCGATGCCCTATCGCGTCAACGGGGATAGGGCGCATGGTCCCGGCATCTATGACATGAAGGCGGGCAGTTTCCTGGCCTTCCATGCCGTTCGCGCCATCCTGCGGCAGGGTGTCGGGACGAACCGTCCGATCGTGCTGCTGCTGACCCCGGATGAGGAAGTCGGCAGCCCCACCAGCCGCTGGCTGATCGAGCGGGAAGCGGCCCAGGCCGCATGCGTGCTGATCCCGGAACCCGCCGGGGCAGGCGGCGCCTGCGTCACCGCCCGCAAGGGCGTCGGCCGCTTCGTCATGCGGGTCGAGGGCAAAGGCTCCCATGCCGGCGGCGCGTTCGAGGACGGTGCCTCGGCCATTGTCGAGCTGTCGCACCAGATTATCGACCTGCACCGCATGGTGGACCTGGACCGCGGCATCACATTGAACGTCGCGCCGATCTGGGGTGGCTCACGCCCGAACGTGATCGCCCCCGAGGCAGGGTGTGAGATCGACCTGCGGGTCAACGCCACCGCCGACGGCGAAGCGATGCAAGCCCGCCTGCTTGGCCTGACCGCACGGACCCCAGGCTGCCGCGTGATCGTGCAGGGCGGGATGAACCGCCCGCCCTATGCCGAGACGTCCGACATCC
>DAICYU010000165.1 GCA_027311485.1 Acetobacteraceae bacterium | reverse complement strand
GTGTCGCTGGACAGCAAGACGCTGAAACTGATCCGCACCTACAAAATCCCCGGCGGCCCGGACGATCTGGATTTCGCCCCGGACGGCAAGCTTTGGATCACCCGCCGCTGGGCGGAAAGCGTGGCGGTGCTGGACCCGGCGACCGGATCATATGAAACGATCAGCGTCGGGCGTTCGCCGCACGGACTGTTCCTGAACCCCAAGGCGCCGTCGCCGACCGTGCTGTCCAGCCGCTGAGGGCGATACGCTGATGGGCGACCCGTTCGATCTGGCCGCCGGGTGGCTGGAGGAGCATCTGCTGATCCCGGCGCTGTACCAGTTCGGCCTGATGAACTGGGAAGACGTCTCCTTTGGCTGGGCGCTGTTCGCGGTGTATGGCGCGGTGCAGGTAGCGGTGACGTTCGCCGTCTGCCTGCCGCTGGAGCATTGGCGGCCGGTCGAGCGCTGGCCGGACAACAAGGCGGTGCTGGTCGATATCGCCTACACCGTGCTGTCGCGCGTCGGCATCCTGCCATTGGTTACATATGTTTTGTTCTACCGCGTGCAGGTTTCGGTCAGCGGCTGGATGACCGATCAGGGCTGGGTGCCGCCGACGCTGGAGGGGCTGTTCCCGTTCCTGCTGGGCCAGCAGGCCCTGACATTTGTGCTGTATGCGATCATCCTGGACTTCGCCGAGTATTGGCGGCACCGGCTGTCGCACCGGTTCCGTTGGTGGTGGGCCTTGCACTCCCTGCATCACGCGCAACGGCAGATGACGTTCTGGTCGGATGACCGCAACCATGTGCTGGATGACCTGATCGCCTTTGTCTGGTTCGGCGTGATCGCGCTGCTGATCGGGGTGCCACCATTGCAGTTCCCGCTGCTGGTGCTGGTGCTGCGGTTCCTGGAATCGCTGTCGCACGCGAATGTGCGACTGTCGTTCGGCTGGTTGGGGGAGCGGCTGCTGATCTCACCGCGCTTTCACCGGGCGCATCACGGCATCCTCGCGGCCGGACAACGCAGTTGTAACTACGGCGCGGTGCTGCCGTGGTGGGACATGATGTTTGGAACGGCGGATTTCTCCCGCGCGTATGTGCGGACCGGCGACCCGTCGGCTGAAGAAGTGCTGGCGACCGGCACCTGGGCGCAGCAGCAATGGGCCGGGCTGCGCCGGTTCGCCCGCAGCTTCCGGCGGCGGCACGTCCGACACGGTGTCTGACATTGGCATGCGGGGCCGGATCACGCCGACCGCCTGATCCGGCCCCGCTATTCGCCCGCAACTATTCCCGCCCGACTATTCCCGCCCGACTATTCCCGATGGGCCGCCCGCGTGCCACCATGCACGCAGGAGGAACCCCGGCCATGAACGACATGCCCGAGACGACAAAACCCGAGTTGGACGGCAAGGCGATCGCCGAACTGGCGGAACAGCTGAACCAGTTGCTGAAATTGCGCACCTTCCCCATCGGCATGAAGCTGTTCGCGGATGTCGCGGCGATGGAGGCGGTTCACGGCCTGCGCCGTCCGTCCAAGGGGAAGACATTCTCCACGTGCCAGCTGGTCACGCAGTCCCGCATGGCCGGCTTCACGCTGGGCATCACCACCGAGAACGTGCCGCCGTTTTCCAGTTGCAGCAGCGTCATCGGCCTGGACGCACCCGGGGATATCTATACCTCGGGCCGCAAGATGGAGGGCGTGTGGTTCGAGAACCGCGCGGCCGCGGCGGCACACCAGGCGCAGATGCCACGGGTGACGCCGGGCACGTATAACGGGCTGGCGATATCCCCGCTGCGCACCGGACGGCTCGATCCGCCGGATATCTGCCTGTTCTATGGCAACCCGGCGCAGATGATCCTGTTCATCAACGGCCTGCAATGGCGCAACTACCAGCGCTACGACTTCAGCATCACCGGTGAGAGCGCGTGCGCCGACAGTTGGGGCCACGCGCTGAAGACCCGCACGGTCAGCCTGTCGATCCCCTGCTATGCTGAACGGCGCTATGGCGGCGTGGCGGATGACGAGATGCTGATGGCCTGCCCGCCGCAGGACCTGCTGCGGGCGGTGACCGGTCTGCAAGGCCTTTCGAAAGCCGGCCTGCGCTACCCGATCATGCCGTTTGGCCCGCAGGCGGAACCGGCCGAGGGCATGGCCAAGAGCTACGCCGGCAAAAGCTGATGCCTGGATAAGAGCTGCACCTGATGCCTGAACCCCGGGGCTAGGACCCTGGGGCTAGGACACCCTGGGGCTCGGACCTTGGGCCTCGGACCCTGGGATTTGCCCCCCTGATGCCTGGTTCTTGTGGTTTGCACCCCTGGTGCCTGACCTTGGGCCCCAACTCCTGGGGCGGAGGCACTCCGGGCGTATCCGGGTCGCGTCCGGGCCGCCGGCGGCTCAGTCCTTGGGGGTGGCGTTTTCCAGCCTTGGGTCCGGCACCCGCGCCGCGGTCAGCACATCCACCGCGGTGGCGCCCGCGGACAGCAACGCGGCGGCGCAGGCATTCGCGGTGGCGCCCGACGTCATGACATCGTCCACCAGCAGCACACTGGTGCCGGCGAAACGCGCCGCCCGCCCGGGCCGCACGACGATGCTGCCGGCGACTTCCAGCGCCCGCTCCCGTGGTGACTTGTCATCCAGCGGGGCGGTGCGGCGGACGCGTTGCAGTCCGTCCGGCAGCACGGCAACACCGGCCAGTCGCCCAATGGCCTTTGCCAGCAAGGCCGACTGGTTGTATTTCCGCTCCCGCAGGCGGCTGCGGTGCAGCGGCACCGGTACCAGGATGTCGGCCCGCGCCAGCAGCGCCGCCCCGGCACGGGCCATCATCGGGGCCAGCACCGGCACCAGTTCCTGCCGGTCGGCGTGCTTCAGCGGCAGGATCAGCCGGCGCGCCTGCGCGTCGTAGCGCAGCGCCGCACGGGCCTGCCGGAACAGCGGCGGGCGATCCAGGCACGCCGGGCACAATCCCCTGTCTTCAGCCTGCGCATCCGAGGCGAACGGCACGCCGCAACAGCCGCAGCAGGGCGGGCTGATGAAGCTCGTCCGCGCGAAACACGCAGCGCAAAGCTGCCCCTGCTCCGCCACGTAGCCCTCGCATGTGGGGCAGGTCGGCGGCAGCAGCAGGTCGAGCGCCGCACCGGCGAAGCGGCGCAGCCCCCGGACAAGGCGCGCGTCAGGCGGCGACGTGAGCGTCCCCTGAAGCTTCCCCCGAGGTATCGCCCGGGATGCCGAAGGACACGGTGCCGTCACGCGCGATTTCATGCACCAGGTCGATTTCCCACGACAGGTAGGCGTTCATCGCCTCCTCCACGCCGCTGTTACGATCGTATGGACGGAGGTAGAAGTCGATGCACGCCTCATCCGGCGGCGTGGTGCGGTCCTTGACCAGCGGGCGGCCGTAGGCGTGCCAGCCGTCGGTGCCGCCGTCCAGCACCCGTACCGGGGCCGTGGTCAGCCCGCGCACCTCCGGCACCGCAAGGCGCGCCAGCATCCCGTCCGGTGAGGTCAGAACCACGTGCGCGGCGGCGGAAAGCTGCGAGCGCAAGGCGTCCAGCCGCGACCGCACGCCCCATAACGCGCCGGGAATATGCCCGTCCCGGAAGTCGATGCTGCGGGCCAGGTCCACCACCAGGGTGCGGGCGCCGGTATCCAGCAGATGCACCAGCCCCGGCACGTCGATCAGTTCGACCGGGGCGGTCAGTTCCGGCACCGGTGCGGCCGAACCGCCCGTGGTGCCGATGGCATCGAGGCCGCCTTCGACGACGAACACGTCGCGATGCCCCATCTGCCGCAGCCAGGCGCCGGCCATGCGGGCGCGCACGCCGGTATCATCGACCAGCACGATGCGGGCGTTGCGCACGCCGATCCAGCCATCGGTGGCCTGCACCAGTTGTCCGCCCGGTGCGTTGCGGCTGCCCGGGCGGTGGCCGGCGCGGAACTCCTGCGGGTCGCGCACGTCCAGCAGGTAAAGCGTGCGGTCCGGCTCGTCCTCAAACCGTTCCAGGTCCAGCGGGCCAATGACACCGACGCCAGACTGTTCGGCGAAGGCCTGCGCGCGTTGCAGCGCCAGCGCCAGCGTCTTCGGCGTGCCCGGTGTGAAAGCCGCGGTCCGGCCCCGGTCGCAGCGCAGCCCGGCGAGCTCCCACCCCATCGTGCCGTTGCGCAACGCAACCACCTTGTTCGGGATGCCGGCTCGGCGCAGGCTTTCTGCGCCCATGATACTGCGGGTGCGGCCGGCGCAGTTCACCACCACCAGCGTCTTCGGATTGGGTACCATGTCACCAATGCGATAGGCAAGTTCGCCGCCCGGCACGCTGATCCCGGTCGGGATCGACATGCGGGTGAACTCCTCCAGCGTGCGGCTGTCCAGCACCACCATGTCGCGGCCCTGGTCGATCCACGCCTTCAACTCCTTCGCATCGACACTTTCGGTGCCGTAGTGATGCTCCACCCACTCCCCGAACGCCTTGGACGGCACGTTGACGCCGCTGAACAGCGTATAGCCGGCCGCTGCCCACGCCTTGGTGCCGCCATCCAGCACATGCACATCCGTATAACCAACCGACTCCAGCCACTCGGCCAGCTGCTCGGCCAGGCCGCGACCGTCATCGACGCAGCAGACACGGACGCCAGGCCTGGGCAGCAGGGCACGGGCGCGGATTTCCCTGCGGGCAAGGCCACACGGAACGGCCCAGAACAGGTGGGACGCGCCGAATTCCCCGTCCTCCCGCGCGTCCAGCAGTGCCAGTTCATGGCCATCGGTGATCCATGCGCGCAATGTCTGTGCGTCAATCTTTTTCATTTGTTTGGACCTTCTTAACGGGCCTCGACGGTAGGCCGCACGGGATCGCCTTGGCAACGCCGATGGCAAGGCGCACATCGGCAGTATGGACAGATGTGACTGGTGACGCGTCATGGACGTGATGCAGGTATTCGACCGCCGAGCGGTGCGGCTGCACCGGGACCGGGCGGCCCGGATGGTGGACCGGGTGGCGGATGTGCTGCAGGACGCAGCGGACCGCCTGCTGGACCGGTTGGACGACACCAACCGGCGCTTCAGCGAGGCGCTGGATGTGGGCGGACGCGGCATCGTCGCGCCACTGTTGCGGGCGCGCGGGCTGCGGGTCGTCAGCACCGACATCTCCCCGGCGATGGCCGCCCGCAACGGCGGCCTGGCGGTCGCGGCGGATGAGGAATTCCTGCCGTTCGCACCGGGGAGCTTCGACCTGATCGTTGCCAGCCTGTCGCTGCACTGGATCAACGACCTGCCGGGCGCGCTGATCCAGTTGCGTCACACGCTGCGGCCGGGCGGGCTGCTGTTGGCCAGCCTGCCCGCGCTGGGCACACTGTCGGAATTGCGCGGCGCGCTGACCGAAGCGGAGGCGGAGGTGAGCGGCGGTGCCGCGCCGCGGGTTTCGCCGTTTCCGGAATTGCGCGACTGCGCGCATCTGCTGCAGCGCGCCGGGTTCACGCTGCCGGTGGCGGATGTCGAGGATATCCGGCTGCTGTACGCCGATCCGCTGGCGATCCTGACCGACCTGCGCGCGGCCGGGGAAACCAACGCAATCCGCGAGCGGTCGCAGTCGAACGCGTCGCGATCCTTGTTTCCCGCCGCGTTGCTGCGGCTGCCGGCCGACGGCAACAGGGTGGCGGCGACGCTGCGTCTTGCGGTGATGACCGGCTGGGCCCCAGAGGTAGTAAAGACTTGAAGCGGCCATTAAGGCAGAAGGCGCCCAACAACGCGCAAGAAAAGTCACGTCGATGCAGTTGCTGGCTTTGAAAGCCCGTCTCTCCTAATCGTGACGGCGTTTGGCGCGATAGTCGCCCTGCTGCATGGTCGCCCCGGTAACGCATAGCGACCGTCGCCGTTGTTTCGTGCAAGGCAATGGCACAGGGAGCCTTGGCGTGGTGGAGCAGGGCAACACGCGAGGCAGCGGCAACCACCACGTGGTCGTCATCGGTGCCTCGGCGGGCGGACTTCAGGTACTGGCACAGCTGCTGTCCGAGCTGCCAAAGGACTTGCCCGCATCCGTGTTCGCCGTGATGCACGTGGGTGCGAGCAGCCATTTGGCGCAGGTGTTGAGCCATGCCTCCACATTGCCGGTGCTGCCTGCGAAAAGTGGCCGGGTGATTGAACCCGGGCATGTCTATGTCGCTGTGCCGGGTGCGCACATGCTGATCCATGACTCGCACCTGCTGCTGCGCCGTGGCCCGCGCGAAAACTTCGCACGCCCGGCGATCGATCCGCTGTTCCGTTCGGCCGCGTGCACCTTCGGTGGCGCTGTGATCGGCGTCGTGTTGTCGGGCGCGCTGAGCGATGGCACCTCCGGGCTGCGGGCGATCAAACGTTGCGGCGGCCTCACCGTGGTGCAGGATCCGAGTGACGCGGCCGTGCCCAGCATGCCGCGGGCCGCGCTGCGGGCCGTGTGCGTCGATCACGTCGCCAAAGCGGCGGAGCTTGGGCAGCTGCTGGACCGCCTGGTCCGCACGCCGGCGGCGGAAACCCCGCCCATACCGGCTGAAATACGGCTGGAAACCGCAATCGCAGCCCATGAGCTGGCAAGCATGCAGACCAATGAGCAATTGGGAACGCCATCACGATTCATCTGCCCGGAATGCCACGGGGGGTTGTGGGAAATCGAGGACGGCGGACCGCTGCGCTTCCGGTGCCATGTCGGCCACGCCTATAACGGCGACACGATCCTGGTGTCAAAGGGCAACGATGCCGAGACGATGCTGTGGAAATTGCTGCGCACGCATCAGGAACGTGCGGCCCTGGCGCGGCGCATGGCAGCGGAGGAAAAGTCTGACGATCGCCTGGACCTGGCGAATACTCTGTTGCAACGAGCCCACGAATACGACGAGGACGCCGAGATCGTGAGGCGCCTGCTTGAGAACCGGACCAGTCCATCTGAGGAATTGGACGAACATGGTAGCCCATGACTGATTATGCGGATGATGAAGCGTCTGCGGTTCCGTCCGGCAACGGTAACCAGCAAGCGACATCGGCCCAGCTGCCGATCATCGGGGTCGGCGCGTCAGCCGGCGGGGTGGATGCGCTGCAGCGCCTGTTTTCCCCGCTCACGCCCGATTGCGGCATGGCGTTCGTGGTTGTGCAGCACCTGGACCCGGACCGTGCCAGCGCACTGACGGCGATCATCGGCCGTACCAGCCCGCTGCCGGTGACGGAGGTTGAAAACGACATGCCGGTGGCGCCAAACCACGTGTATGTCATTCCCCCGAATGTCCATCTGACGATCCAGCACGGCCACTTGCGGCTGAGCAGTCCGGCGGTGCGGCGTGTCAGCGACGGCCTGATCGATGAGTTCTTCATCTCCCTGGCGCGCGACCAGGGTGAAAAGGCCGGCTGCATCATCCTGTCCGGTACGGGCAGCGACGGCACCATCGGCCTGCGGGCGATCAAGGAAGCCGGCGGCCTGACCATCGCGCAGGCGGACGCCACCTATGACGGGATGATGCGCAGCGCCGTCGATACCGGGATGGTGGACTTCATCCTGCCCGTCGAAGAGATCGGCCTTAAGGCGCACGAATATTTCTCCTTCGCGCGGGAGATGCGCCGGAGCAACCAGAACCGTGACGTCGCCCCCCAGGCGGCGGACCAGCTTGCCGCGGTCATCGCCCTGTTACGAAGCCGCACAGGAAACGACTTCAGCGGCTACAAGGACAAGACCATCATCCGTCGTGTGCAGCGGCGCATGCAGGTGCTGCAGATCACCGACATGGGCGCGTTCGTTGACCGCCTGCGCAAGGACCCGCGCGAGGTCACGCTACTGTTCGAAGACCTGCTGATCGGTGTTACCGAATTCTTTCGCGACCGCGACGCCTTTGCCGCGCTGAAACAGACGGCCATTCCCGAGCTGTTCAAGAATAAGGAACCGAATGATATGATCCGGGTCTGGGTGCCTGGCTGTTCCACCGGAGAAGAAGCGTATTCCATCGCCATCCTGCTGCGCGAACACGCGGCCACGTTTCCCGCAGCCCCTAAGCTGCAGATTTTTGCCAGCGAC
>DAICYU010000164.1 GCA_027311485.1 Acetobacteraceae bacterium | reverse complement strand
CCAGCACCGCGGATAAACGGGCAATCTCGATCTCCAGCGCCGCAATACGGCCCGGCAGCGTCTCAAGCGCGTGCTTGTCCTTGAAGCTGAGCTTCCGGCTGGCGGTTCGCGTCACCGGCGCCGCCGCCTTCGGCCGTTCCGGTCCCGCAGCCGTCGCGGCCGAAGCGCGCACCGGCCCACGCTGCGCCAGCATGTCGGAGTAACCGCCGGCGTATTCGATCCAACGCCCGTCCCCCTCGGTGGCGATCACCGATGTCACCACCCGGTCCAGGAAGTCACGGTCATGGCTGACCAGCAGTACCGTCCCGGCATAATCGGCCAGCCGTTCCTGCAACAGTTCCAGCGTCTCCAGGTCCAGGTCGTTGGTCGGTTCGTCCAGCACCATCAGGTTCGATGGCCTTGCGAACGCACGGGCCAGCGTCAGCCGCCCCCGCTCCCCACCCGACAGCACGCCAACCGGCGTGTTCGCCTGCTCGGGGCCGAACAGGAAGTCCTTCATGTAGCTGACTACGTGGCGGGACTGTCCGCCCACCACCACCGTGTCGCCGGCGCCGCCGGTCAGCACCTGCGACAGGGTCTGTGCCGGGTCGAGCGATTCGCGCTGCTGGTCCAGCGTGATCTCGGCCAGGTTCGTGCCCAGCTTCACCTCCCCGGTATCGGGCGCCAGCTTGCCGGTCAGCATGTTGAGCAAGGTGGTCTTGCCGGCGCCGTTGCGGCCGACAATGCCAACCCGGTCACCACGGATGATGCGGGTGGAGAAATCCTGCACCACCGGCCGGTTGGCGTAGGACTTGCTGATTTGTTCCGCAACGATCACCAGGCGGCCGGACAAATCGGCCTCGGCGGCGTCCATCTTCACCTTGCCGACCGCGGCCCGCTGCTCCTTGTGCCGTTTGCGCAGCGAATGCAGGTCTGCCAGCCGCTTCTGGTTGCGCTTACGCCGAGCGGTGACGCCGTAGCGGAGCCAGTCTTCCTCCATGACGATCTTGCGGCCCAGCTTGTGCCGCTCGGTTTCCTCCTGCTCCAGCACCTGGTCCCGCCACGCCTCAAAATGCGCGAAGCCCTGGTCCAGCACGCGCGTGATCCCGCGATCCAGCCAGACCGTGGTGCGTGAAATCCGTTCCAGCAGGCGGCGGTCGTGGCTGATCAGCACGATGCCGGACCGCATGCCGGCCAGCGTCTGTTCCAGCCATTCGATGCCGGGCAGGTCCAGATGGTTGGTAGGTTCATCCAGCAGCAGGATATCGGGTTCGGGTGCCAGCACACGCGCCAGCGCCGTCCGCCGCGCCTCCCCGCCAGAGAGGCGGGCAGGGTCCTCGGTGCCGGTCAGGCCGACCTGTTCCAGCAGGTAGCTGGCGCGGTAGCGATCGGCCGCCGCGGCGTCACCCAGGCCGGCTTCGACATAGGCCAGCGTGGTGGCATAGCCGGCGAAGTCAGGCTCCTGCGACAAGTACTGGATCGTTGCGCCGGGTTGGGCGAAGCGGCGGCCGGAATCCGGCTGCACCATGCCGGCGGCCACCTTCAGCAGCGTCGACTTGCCGGACCCGTTCCGGCCGACCAGACAAACCCGGTCGCCGGCGGCGACGGAGATACCGGCACCAGCGAGCAAGGGCGCGGTGCCGAAGGTCAGCGCGATATCCTGAAGCGTCAGAAGCGGAGGGGATGCCATGGCGGGCTTCTTATCAAACGCGCCGGCCTGCCGCCATCCGCATACCTATCCGTTCGCCTACCCGTAGGTCTCCCGCAGCGTACGTCCGACCTTCGTTGCCAGCTCGACTTCCCGGAATGGCTTCTGAACGATGTGGTCCTCGCCGACGTCCCGCAGCGCGGTCAGGTCGGCATAGCCGGTGATGAACAGTACCGGCAGTCCTGGACGGCGTTTCTGGACTTCCTGCGCGACCTCGGCGCCGTTCATGCCGGGCATGGCATAGTCCAGCACCGACATCGCGATCCGCGGCTCCCGCGCCAGCAGATCCAGCGCCGCACCGCCGCTGCCGGCCTCCAGCACGTCATAGCCCAGATCACGCAGCATCTTCGCGGTGATCTCCCGCACCGCGCCGTCATCATCGACCAGCAGGATCACCGTACCGTCGCCGCGACGGTTCGAATTCGCCGCGACGGGATCGGCCGCCACCTCCCGCGCTGACCCCGTGGCCGGTTGGGCGCGCGGCAGGAACACCGACACGGTGGTGCCATGACCCAGCGCCGTCTCGATCCGCACCCCGCCGCCGGACTGCTTGGCGAAGCCGAACACCTGCGCCAGCCCCAGACCCGAGCCCTTGCCGATCTGCTTGGTGGTGAAGAACGGCTCAAACGCCCGCTGCAGCACTTCCTCGGACATGCCAGTGCCGGTGTCGGTGACGGACAGCACGACGTACTCGCCCTGCATCGGCTCCTCGGGCCGCGACGGCGGACCCGACAACGTGGTATTGCCGGTCGAAACAATCAGATCGCCGCCGACGTCCATCGCGTCCCGCGCGTTGATCGCCAGGTTGAGAATGATCAGCTCAATCTGGGTCGGATCGACCAGCGCGGCCCACAGCGTCGGATCGAGCTTCGTGGTGATGACAACCGAGCCGCCCATGGTGCTTTGCAGCAGCTCCCGCATGCCGGCGACGGTGTCGTTCAGGTTCACCGGCTTCGGCTCCAGCCGCTGGCGGCGCGAAAACGCCAGCAACTGCGCCGTCAACTTCGCCCCGCGCTCCGCCGCTCGGCCCATCTGATCCAGCCGCTTGCGCATCCGGCCTTCAATGCCGGCTTCCGTCATTTCCCGTTGCAGGAACGCGACGTTGCCCAGCACGACGGTCAGCAGGTTGTTGAAATCGTGCGCCACGCCGGACGTCAGCTGCCCGACCGCCTCCAGCCGCTGCATCTGTCGCAGGGTGGTTTCGACCCGCTCGCGCTCCTCGATCTGGCGGACGAGCTGACGGTTGGCGGCGGCGATTTCCGCCGTGACCGCTTTCTCCTCGCTCACGTCGCGGCCGATCGCGTACAGCAGGTCGTCCTGCGGCACCGCCGTCCAGGCGATCCAGCGATAGCCGCCGTCATTACGCCGCAAACGGCATTCCACCCGGATCGTCACGTCCTGCTGGCGTTCCAGGTCCTGCCGCAGTTTGCCGCGGTCCTCCGGATGAAACAGCTCAAGCACCGGGCGCCCCAGCAGGTCGGCCTCGGTCCAGCCGAGTGTCTCGGTCCAGGCCGGGTTTACCGCGACTGCCCTGGTGTTCAAGTCGCAGACGATCATCAGGTCGCGTGACAGTTGCCAAAGACGGTCGCGTTCGCGCGTCCGGTCGCGCACCTCCCGCGCCAGCAGCCGGTTCTGCTGCCGCAGCGTCACTTCGGCGGTCTTGCGATCGGTGATGTCCTGAATGACGCCGACAAACCGGTGGCAGCGCCCGTCGCGAAAGAAGCTCTGGCCTCTCGTCGCCATCCAGCGCACCGCGCCGTCGCGCTGGACCAGCCGGTATTCGGCGCTGAATGTGCCGTTGCTGCCGGGCGCCATCGCCGCCCGCATCGCCGGCTCCATCCGCGCCCGGTCCACAGGATGAACCCGTGCCATGAACGTTTCGTAGCTTGTCCGCTTTTCGCTTGTTTCGGGCCGTCCGCCGGTGGTCCAGACGATCTCATCACGGTCGGGGGTATAGTCCCAGGTCCCCAGCTTGGCGGCGGCTACGGCAAGACGGACCCGGACGTCACTTTCCAGCAACGCCGCCTCGGCGACACGCCGTCGCCGCCGTTCGCGTGCCTCGGCCAGAGCGCGATCCACCGCGGCGGGCAGGCGCATCAGGTTGCGCTTCAGCACATAATCGGTGGCGCCCTGCTTCAGCGCGTCGGTGGCGAACTCCTCGCCCACCACGCCGGAGACGAAGATGAACGGCACATCGGGCAGGCGTTCCCGGGCGATATGCAATGCCGACAGGCCGTCGAAATCGGGCAGGGAATAGTCGGCCAGGACGATTTCAAACCCGCCTTCTTCCATGGCCTGCATGAAGCTTGCGCGGCCGTCCGCCTGCCGCAGCCTGAAGTTCAGGCCGGACCGCGCCATGGCCTGCTCCAGCAGGTCGGCATCGACGGCACTGTCTTCCAGCAGCAGGACCCGAACAGGAGCGGCGTCAGTCGTCATACGACTGCCGAGCCTCGGGCGACGGCTCATTGAGCACGGCCCAGAACATGCCAAGGTCCTGGATCGCCTCGAAAAACGCGCCAAAATCCACCGGCTTCACGACAAAAGCATTGACGCCCAGGTCATAGCTGCGAACCAGGTCGAGCTCCTCGCGGGAGGACGTCAGCATGACAACCGGGACATGCGCCCGTTTCGGGTCCGATTTCACCCGCTCCAGCACTTCAAGCCCATCGACCTTGGGAAGTTTCAGGTCCAACAAGACGACGGCGGGAACCAGCGGCCGGTTGTGGCTGGCGCCCTGGCCCAGCAGCAGGTCCAGCGCTTCCGCGCCATCACGCGCCACAATGATTTCGTTGGCCAGTTGGCATTTGGCCAGCGCCGCCATGGTCAATTCGACGTCTCGCGGATTGTCTTCGACGAGCAGAATGGGACGCAGGTCAGGCAAGGGGGGTCTCCTGAGGGCGGCGGGGCAGGGCGAAGGTGAAGGTGGCGCCCTGGTTCAGGGCGGCTTCGGCCTTGATCCAGCCACCATGCCGGTCGATCACCCGCTTGGTCAGAGCGAGTCCGATGCCGGTACCTTCAAAATCCTCAACGCGATGCAGACGCTGAAACACGCCGAATAATTTACCGACATACCTCATGTCGAAGCCAATCCCATTGTCGCGAACGATATAAATCGTGTACGCATCGTCACGGTAGGCATCGAGCTCGATCACGGCCGTTTCTCGCTGACTGGTGTACTTGACTGCGTTCGACAGCAGATTCAGCATAACCTGGCGCAGCATTGTTGCGTCACCCCATCCTTCCGGCAGAGATGCGATATGCCAGTCGATCCGGCGATCGCGTATGCCGAGCATGACGCTGGCCCGCGCCTCGGCCGCCAGCTTGTTCATGTCCACCCTGCCCATGATCAGGGATGTGCGGTTGAGCTGCGAAAACGCAAGCAGGTCATCGACAAGCCGGCCGGCCGATAATGCGGCATCGCGGATGGTATCAAGATACCGGCGGGATGTTTCGTCGAGCCTGGTCTCCCGGTCGCGCAGCAGTTCGGCATAGCCAACGATATGGCGAAACGGCGCCCGCAGGTCGTGTGACACCGAATAGGAAAAAGCCTCAAGCTCTTTGTTGCTAAGTTGCAATTTCTCTGTCATCTCGGCGCGTTCCTCGGCGCGCCGCAGCACGAAATCTATGATGGAGGTTCGGAAGTCATTGGCGGTTTCAACTTCCGACGGACGCCAGGGCTGGGCCTTGCAGCGCACCAGCTCCTTCCATTGTTCAAACGAAGACCGTGGTGACAGCGACGTCGGATCGGCGGGCTTGCGCGGGTCGCCGGCCCAGGTGACGGTGTGCACAATCTCCTGCCGGAACCACATGATATAGCTTGGATGCAGCTGCGAAATCGAAACCGCCAGCACGCCACTTGCCGTGGCCGCGAAGCGTTCGGCCGGGGGCCATTGGGCAGCCAGGGAGTTGGTCGCGAAAACCTGGCGGTTCGGTCCGGTCTGCAGCCAGGCGGCGAGTTCGAGGATGTGTTCGTCCGACGGGGTGATACCGGTGACCCTGACTTCCCCCGCCATCACGACTGCGGCGCCGGTGGCATCGGTCAGGGACAGCCACAGCAAGGGATTGGCAGTCAGGCCGGTCTGGAACGACTCAGTACGGGCGACCTTGACCAGCAGCTCCGATTCCACCCGCTTCAACGCGATACGCTGGCCGATTTCGGCCATCCGCTCCCGCGCTGAAATCTGTTGCGCAACCAGTTGCCCGAGGAAGTCGCAGGCTGAGCGGATGCGCGGGCTTATATGGCGCGGTGTTTGATGATGGCAGGAGATCAGGCCCCATAGGCGTCCGTCGGTTACAAGCGAAATCGACATCGAGGCCTGGGTGGCCATGTTGCGCATGTAGCGCAGATGCACCGGTGAGACGCTGCGCAGCGATACCGAAGCCAGATTGAGCTTTTCGCCGTCAACCGGGCTGACCGGCGGCTCGATCGGCACCGGCGCGTAGTCGGCATCGGGTATCAAACGCAACCGGTTCTGCTGATACAAAGCCCGTGCCTGGGCCGGGATGTCCGCGGCGGGAAAGCGCAGATCAAGATAAGAGGGCAGGGTGCCGTCACCATCCTCGGCGATCACCGTGCCGTTCCAGTCCGGGTCAAACCGGTAGATCAGCGTACGATTGAAACCAGTCATCGCGCGGACCTGCTGGGCGACGATCTGCCCGACCTCCCGCACGTCCGATGCGGGCTGGATACGGTCTATAAATCGCCTCAGTTCCTCATACACCGGGTCAGTCGATGTTTCGGGGTCCTGTTCGATGGCCTCGAAGGCCAGCAGCAATCCTTGTTGAGTACGATGGGCATCGAGATGAAACCGCCCGGCCGGCAGGGTGACCTGGCGGGCGTAGCTGATCTGTCCGCTGGACATCCAGGCCGATACGTCGGCCAGCAGCTTGGGGTCGATGGCCAACGGCTCGCCGATCGCGGGCGTGACGCCGAGCATGGCGGCCGCATTCGCGCTGCGATGCAGGACGCGCAGGGTGGACGTGTCCAGCACGACAAGCGCGCCGAACGGCTGTATCGCGCCCGGCACCTGGATCGGCTCCTGGGCACAGATATCGAGGTCGGTGTGAAGGTCGGACATGGACGGCAAGGTTGCTGATCTTCTTATGTGTCTCCGCCAGGGGTTTTCACCAAGACACCGTGGCGTTGCGCCAAGAACCGTGATCGCGGGGCAGTCGGCGGGACGCCGCGGACCAACTCGCGTGACGCCGCGGCACAGGCATGCCACAGTGGGGGCAATCCCAAGAACAGCATCATACCAAGGGGACGGACCATGCATTTTGGCGCATCCATGTTCTTCACCGACTATTCCATGACCCCCGCCGCCCTGGCGAAGGCGCTGGAGGAACGCGGGTTCGAGTCCGTGTGGGCGCCGGAACACTCCCACATTCCGCTGTCGCGGCGCTCACCATGGCCCGGTGGTGGCGACCTGCCGAAGCAGTATTACGACGTGATGGACCCGTTCGTGACACTGACGGCGGCGGCGATGGCGACATCGAAGCTGAACATCGGCACCGGCGTGTGCCTGGTGAACCAGCGCGATCCGATCCAGACGGCGAAGCTGGTGGCCTCGATCGACCAGGTTTCCGGCGGGCGGTTCCTGTTCGGGATCGGTGTCGGCTGGAACGCCGAGGAGATGGAGGACCACGGCACCGCCTTCGCGACCCGTGCCAAGCTGGTGCGGGAGCGTGTCGAGGCGATGAAGGAGATCTGGACCAGATCGAAGCCGGAATATCATGGTGAGTTCGTCAATTTCGACCCGATGATGACCTGGCCGAAGCCGGTACGGAAACCGCACCCGCCCGTCATCGTCGGCGGCGCCTTTCCCCACGGCGCTCGGCGGGCCGTGCGCTACGGTGACGGCTGGATTCCGCTGGCCGGCCGCCCCGGCCAGTACGGCGACGTGTTTGAGACAGTGCCGAAATTCCGCGCCATGTTGCAGGAGGCGGGACGCACGGCGGAGTCATGCCCGGTTTCGATCTTCTCGGCACCGGACAACGCCGACACGCTGAAGCGCTATCGCGACATCGGCATCGCCCGCGCCGCGGTCAGCCTGCCTGCGGCGGCCGAGGATGTGGTGCTGCCGATCCTGGATCGCTGGGCGGACCTGATCCGGCAGGCCGGGTAACCATCCCGGCGGGCAATCGCAACGCCGGGGCCGGCTGGTAAGTGATATTTCGTCATCGTCGACGACGTACCCCGGCCGGCGCGTTTCCCAACGGTGGCCATGCAGGCGCGTATGGGGTTGTGTGGCACGACCCGAGGGCGATGGGCGTGGCTTCGGCGAACGCCGCAGGCCGGCCGGCGGAAGGGCTTCAACAATCCGCTCCGACGACGGGCACC
>DAICYU010000163.1 GCA_027311485.1 Acetobacteraceae bacterium | reverse complement strand
CGGGAAATTTGGACGAATTCCTCACTGACTTGGAGGCAGCGGGCAACCCAACGCAGTTAATCCTCCCTTCTTTCACTCAAATCCCGGAATTTAATCATGAGAATATTGCATACCATGCTGCGCGTCGGCGACCTTGAGCGCAGCGTCAAGTTTTACACCGAGGGCTTCGGCATGAAGGAACTGCGCCGCCGCGACGTTCCGGATGGCAAATACACCCTGGCCTTCGTCGGCTATGGCGATGAGGACAGCAACAGCGTCATCGAGCTGACCTACAATTACGGCGTCGACAAATACGAAATGGGCACGGCGTTCGGCCATCTGGCCGTGGGCGTGCCGGACGTTGCGGCAACGACAGAAAAATTGCGCAAAGCCGGCGCCAAGGTCACGCGGGAACCTGGGCCGGTGAAGTTCGGCACCACGATCATCGCCTTCGTCGAGGATCCGGACGGCTACAAGATCGAATTGATCCAGCGCGCCTGATCCACGACCCGCATTCCCTTGCGGCCGGCCGCGCCGCAACGGAATGCGGCAACACCGACATACGGCGGCAACAATAATGGGAGGTACGGCCATGGGTCCGCTGGCTGGGGTTAAGATCATCGAGTTCGCCGGCATCGGCCCGGCGCCGTTGGCCGCGATGATACTGGCCGACATGGGCGCGACGGTGCTGCGCATCGACCGCACCGCGCCCGCCGACCTGGGCGTGCCCATGGCGAATGAGCATGACTTCACGCTGCGCAGTCGCGCGGTGTTGCCGCTGGACCTGAAACAGCCGGCATCGATCAAGCTGGTGCTGCGGCTGATCGAAGGCTCGGACGCCTTGATCGAGGGCTTCCGCCCCGGCGTGATGGAACGTCTGGGCCTGGGTCCCGATATCTGTCTGAAACATAATCCGCGCCTCGCCTTCGGCCGGGTGACCGGCTGGGGCCAGGACGGGCCGCTGGCGCACGCGGCCGGCCACGACCTTAACTACATCGCCCTGACCGGCGCCCTGCACGCGATCGGCCGCGCCGGGCAGAAGCCGACCCCGCCGCTGAACCTGGTCGGCGATTACGGCGGCGGCGCGCTGTACCTGGTGACCGGATTGCTGGCGGCGATCATCGCGGCGCGTGCGACTGGCGTGGGGCAGGTGGTGGATGCGGCCATGGTGGATGGCGTGCTGTCGCTGATGACGCCGATCTACGCGATGCAGGCCGGCGGCCGCATGCCCGGCAAGCGCGGTGAGAACCAGCTCGATTCCGGGGCGCATTATTACGAGGTGTATCAATGCGCCGATGGCGAATTCATCTCGATCGCACCAATCGAAATGAAATTTTATGACGAATTCCTGCGGCGCATGGAGATCGACCCGGCGGGCATGCCGGCGCAGCGCGATCGCGACGGATGGGCGGCGTGGAAATCCGTGCTGACCGAGCGTTTCAAGACCCGTGCGCGGGATGAGTGGTGCCGCATCCTCGAAGGTACCGATGCATGCTTCGCCCCCGTGCTGTCGATGCAGGAGGCACATCTGCATCCGCACAACCAGGCGCGCGACGCCTTCATCGATGTCGGCGGACACCGCCAGCCGGCGCCGGCGCCGCGTTTCGGCACGACGAAATCAGCCCATCCCCGGCCCCCCGGCGCGGTGCAGGTGGCGGAGGCGCTGGCCGCCTGGGGGCCTGACCGAAGCTGAGGCGGCCGCCGCCACGGGGCGCTAACCCGCCGCCGCTGCGGGTACGATCGTAACGGTGGGTTGATGCCGGTCATCACCCAGTCGTTATCAATACGCCCTGTATCCGGCTGTCCGGAGTCAAATATGCCATGCCGCGCTTTTCGCGTTGTTTCGTCGTGGCATAAGGAATTTTTATATGATCACTCGAGCCGGATTTATCCGCGGAGCCTCCTTGCTTGCGGCCGGGTCGCTGTTCGCACCCACGGCCTTCGCCCCCGCGGCTTTCGCCGATGATCAGGCGGACCTGCGGGCGACGATACAGGGCGCCGAAAAGGTCCTGGCCGACCTGCGCCATGACAAGGCGTTCGGCAACGCCCGCAAGCTGTTGCGCTCGGCACGCGGCGTGATGATCGTCCCGCAGCTGCTGAAAGGCGGCTTCTTCGTCGGCGGCGAAGGGGGGCAGGGCGTGATCATGGCCCGTACCCGCACCGGCTGGGGCCAGCCGGCGTTCTATGTCATTGGCGCGGCCTCCTTCGGCCTGCAGATCGGCGCCGAGGCCGCCGAGATGATCCTGTTCTTCATGACCGAAAAAGGCCTGAACGGCGTCCTGCGTGACCAATTCAAGCTCGGCGCCCAGGCGGGTATTTCGGTGGTGACGCTGGGATCGAACGTCGAAGGCGCGGTGGGCGGCGTGTCGCCGCCGGATATCGTCGTCTGGTCGTCTGCGAGCGGGCTGTATGGCGGCCTGACCGTGGATGGGTCGATCATCCGGTCGGAACCCAACAAGGATTCCGCGTTCTACGGGCGTCGCGTGACGTCACGTGAGGTGCTGTTCGGCGGCATGGAAAGCCCGCGCACGGCGGCGCTACGACGTGAATTGCGCGAACTGTCATAAAAATCGTCCATAGCCGTTGCGGGGGGCGGGGAGGCGTGCTAATCCGCCGGCCCGCCCCAATGGGGTGCGATTGGGGGATAGTTTAGCGGTAAAACTCCCGGCTCTGACCCGGGCATCCTTGGTTCGAATCCAGGTCCCCCAGCCAACTGCTTAAATCCCACTCAGTTCGGCTCTCATCTGCCTCCATGCCCGGTCCATAAGCCTGGACCAGGCCGGGCTGCCGGCCCCGTGGTTGCGCAGGTCCGCAGATTATTTCTATAGGATATCATTCCGAACGCACGCCCACCCCTATCATGTCGGGCCCCAACCGCGTCCCACCATGTCTCACCGACACCAGGCCACCGATATCGCACTGGTCGCTCAGCCCCGACCGCCGCAACGGCCGTGCCGCTGACACGTCGTACAACGTGCCGCTGACACGTCGTACAAATTGATATGTGCGCCCGGCATTTGCCGTATATGCTCTGTGCCTTCGTCCAAAACCCGAGAATTCACAGCTTGCACCCGAACATCTTCCAGGCATCGCTCGGTCGTGGACGCGGTCTTGCCGGGGTCGATCCGACTCCCAATGCCTGACGAATACCCAGTCACGGCCGCCGAACCCGATCCCAGGTTCCGGGCGATCTTCGAAGGCGCGACCGACGTCGCCATCATCGCCATCAACCCCGGCGGACATGTCACCGAATGGAACCAAGGCGCCGAGCATATGCTCGGCTGGACCGCGTCGGACATGCACGGCCAGAAGATCGACCGGATCTTCACACCCCGCGATCAGGACGAAGGGCTTGCCGGCCTGGAGATGCGCGCCGCGTTGGAAACGGGGCGTGGCGGCAGTGAGGGCTGGCGCCTGCGCAAGGATGGCACGCGCTTTTGGGCGGGTGCCGAGATGCTGCCGCTGCGGGGCCACGACGGCACCCATCTCGGGTTCATGAATATCCTCCGGGACCGCAGCGAACAGAAGCAGGCCCAGGAAGCCCTCAAGCGCAGCGAAAGAACGCTGCACGCCGTGCTTGATGCGTTGCCGGTCGGGGTCGTCATCGCCGATGCCGAAGGTCGCATCATCCGGGATAACGCGGCGCACCGAGCGCTGTGGGGCCTGCCGCCGGATACGGTCGGCGCGCCGGGCGATCAGCCGTGGGCTGGCTGGCACGTCGACACGGGCCAGCCGATCAACGCTGACGAGTGGGCCATGTTTCGCGCCTTGAAAAGCGGCGAAGTGGTGCGGGGCGAACTGGTCGAATGCCAACGCTTCGGCGCCCAGGAACGGCGTTTCTTCCTGAACAACGCCGCGCCCGTGCGCGATGACGCCGGCCGGATCGTCGCCGGCGTGGCCATCGCGCTGGACGTGACCGAGGCTCGCCAGGCCGAGCGCGCCGCCGCGGCGCGGCTGGCCGACAGTGAAGCGCGGTTCCGGGCGCTGGCCGACAACATGCCGCAGCTCGCCTGGATGGCGCGGCCGGATGGCCACGTCTTCTGGTACAATCGCCGCTGGTTCGACTACACGGGCACGACCCTGGCCGAAATGGAAGGCTGGGGCTGGCAGGCCGTGCATCATCCCGACCATGTCGAGCGTGTGACGAAGCGCATCCAGCACAGTTGGGACACTGGCGAACCGTGGGAGGACACGTTCCCGCTGCGGCGCGGGGACGGCGTGTACCGCTGGTTTCT
This sequence comes from Acetobacteraceae bacterium, assembly GCA_027311485.1. Lineage (GTDB taxonomy): Bacteria > Pseudomonadota > Alphaproteobacteria > Acetobacterales > Acetobacteraceae > Rhodopila. The sequence goes on along the minus strand of DAICYU010000163.1, from coordinate 3,839 downwards.
GTCGCGCGCCGAACCGATTCAGGATGCGGACGGCAATATTGCGCTATGGTTCGGCACCAACACCGATGTCACGCAACAGCGTGCCGTCGAGGCGGCGCTGGATGAACGCAGTGAGCGTCTGAGACTGGCCCTGGAAGCCGGGCAGATGGGCGTGTGGTCGCTGGACCTGACCACGGGCGCGCTTGAGTGGGACATCCGCCAGTTTCAGCTGTTCGGACTCGATCCACGCCAGGGGGAGCACGTGCGGGCCGCACCGACCCTGGCCGGGGCCATGGCGCTGGTGCATCCCGCCGACCGCCCGGGGATCGAGGCCGCCATGAGTGCTGCCCGGGAATCGGCTACCGGAGTGTTCAGCTACGAATTCCGGGTCGTTCCGCCCGCCGGTCCCATCCGCTGGATCGGCGGCTATGGCCGTGCGATTCCCGAACCCGACGGACCGCCCCGGCGCATGATCGGCCTCAATTTCGATGTGACCGAGCGCCGCGAGACGCAGGAGGCGCTGGCCGCCAGCGGCCGAGCCGCCCAGCTCGCCGCCGAACGGGTGCAGCTTGCGCTGGATGCGGGCGCGATCATCGGCACATGGATCTGGGACTTGCCGACCGACCGCTTCACCGCCGATGAGCGGTTCGCCCGCTCGTTCGGCCTTGATCCTGCCGTCTGCGAGGCCGGTCTGGGCATTGAGGCGGTTGTGGCCTCGGTCCACCCCGACGACAAGCCGCGCCTGATGGACGCCATCGCCGAGGCGCTGGAGCGCGGCGGTCATTACAGCTGCGAGTACCGCGTCCGCCAGCATGACGGGCGGTACCGCTGGATCGAGGCGAACGGACGGGTCGACCTTGCGCCCGACGGCACCGCCTTGCGCTTTCCCGGCGTGCTGCTGGATATCGAGGCGCGCCGCGCCATTCAGGCGGAGCGGGACCGGGCGACCGCGCTGCTGCGGACATTTGCCGAGGCGATCCCGGGTGTCGCGTACGCCAAGGACCGGGACGGCCGCCTGCTGATCGCCAATGCCGGGGCGGTGGCATTGTTTGGCAAGCCGCTGGACTCGATTGTCGGCCGGACCGAAGCGGAATTTCTGGAGAACAAGGCGCAGGCCGAGGTCGTGATGGCCAACGACCGCCGCATCATGGAAGCGGGCCTGACGGAGCAGGTCGAGGAGGCTGTCAGCCTGCCCGACGGCACGCCTGCCTTCTGGCTGTCCACCAAAGCCCCGTTCCGCAATAACGCGGGCGAGGTGGTCGGGCTTGTGGCTGCGTCCGTCGACATCACGGCACGCAAGCAGGCTGAAGCGGTGCTGGCCCGCGATAAGGCGGAGCTGGAGCGCCTTGTCGTCGAACGCACCCGGGATCTGGAGGAAACGCAGGGACGCCTTGCCCATGCGCAGCGGATGGAAGCGTTGGGCCAGCTCGCCGGCGGCATCGCCCATGATTTCAACAACGTTCTTCAGGCTGCCAAAGGTGGTTTGGCGCTGATCCAGCGCCGTCCGGACGATACGGATGCGGTGCTTCGCCTCGCCCGCATGGCCGGTGAGGCGATCGAGCGTGGTTCGGCCATCACCCGTCGCCTGCTGGCATTCTCGCGGCGTGGCGACCTCCGTGCCGAGGCTGTGGATGCGGCGGCGCTGCTTCTGGGCATGCGCGAGATCCTCATGCACACGCTTGGCGCCGGCATCGGGGTGCGCGTCGAGGCGCCGGCCGGGTTGCCGCCCTTGCTGGCCGACAAGAGCCAACTGGAAACGGTCCTGGTCAACATGGCCACGAATGCCCGCGACGCGATGGCCGGCAATGGGACGCTGACCTTGTCCGCGCACCATGCGGAGCTGCCGCGGGCCGACCGACCCGGCCATGCGCCTGCCCTGACGGCAGGGACCTACGTGCGTCTCTCGGTCACCGACACCGGCAGCGGCATCGCGCCGGACATCCTGGCCCGGGTGACCGAGCCGTTTTTTACCACCAAACCCATGGGGAAGGGCACCGGCCTGGGCTTGGCGATGGCGCGCGGCTTCGCGGAGCAGAGCGGCGGCGGTCTGTTCATCGACAGCGCGCCGGGCCGCGGCACCACGGTAAGCCTCTGGCTGCCGATCGCATCAGGCGGCGTCACCAGGGCCGAGGCAGGCGGGCGTGCGCCGGTGCAGCCGATCGGCGAAGCGCCTCGCATCCTCCTGGTCGACGACGAGGACCTGGTGCGCGAGATCGTGGCCGAACAGCTTGAGGATCTGGGCTACGACGTGGTGCAGGCAGGCGGGGGTGCCGCCGCTCTTCCGCTGCTGGATGCGGAGGGCAGGGTGGACCTGATGGTCTGCGATCTGTCCATGCCGCGCATGAACGGTGTCCAGCTGATCCAAGAAGCCCAGCGGCGGCGGCCCAATCTGCCAGCGATCCTGCTGACTGGATACGCCGGCGACGCTGCCACGCTGGCGGTTGGCGATGCGGTCACCGGACCCTTCAGCCTGCTGCGCAAGCCGGTCACGGCGCCGGAGTTGGGTGAGCGCATTGCGGTACTGCTGAAAATGGCGGGGCCGTAGGCCCGCGCGGGTACAGATTGCGGGCCGGACATGTGGCGCGCGAACCGCGTCGACCCAGCGATCAAGGCCGGGCGTGAGCCTTCCAGTGCCACGCAGCAGCAAGCAACCGCAACCCGGCCAACCCGATCGCGGGGTCTACCCGGCCGCCTGCACCTCATACCCCTCCTCGACAATCGCCTCACGCACCGCGCGTTCATCCGGATGGCCTTCCACCGTGACCTCGCCCCGTTGCAGGTCAACAGCGACCCGCTCCACCGACGGCACGGCCTGCACCGCCCGGGTGACCGCGGCGACGCAGTGCCCGCACGTCATGCCGGATACTTTCAGCAGCAACATCGAAATCTCCCTATCAACAGACGACGCCAGAGGTGGGGCCTTCCAACGTGGTAAGGTCAAGCGTCGCAAACCAAGCTCCGCCTGAACCAGCTTTCCTGCGACCCTGGGCGACAACTCTGCGCCGCTGGCCTTGACCTTGCCACGTTGGCAACCCTCATCTCCCGTGGCAGACGGTACGACGGAGATGCACGATGGATGCTGCCACAGTAGAAAACCGGGCTGTCAAAAACCCAGATCCCGCAAACCCGGCGCCCGAACACCGGGCTGCGCCGAAAACCGCTGCCGCGATCGACGTCGCCATTGAGGGCATGACCTGCGCCTCCTGCGTGCGCCGGGTCGAAAAGGCCATCGGGCGCGTGCCCGGCGTGGCCGACGTCGCGGTTAACCTGGGCACCGAACAGGCCAGGGTCACCTTCGACGGGCCGCCCGATGCCGCCGCCCTCGCCAGCGCCGTGGGCGCCGCCGGCTACGCGATCCCCGAAACCACGGTCGACCTCGCCATCGGCGGCATGACCTGCGCGTCCTGCGTCAACCGGGTCGAGCGTGCCTTGAAACGCATCCCGGGCGTGCTGTCGGCCGCGGTGAACCTGGGGACCGAGCGCGCCCGGGTCACCACCCTGGCCGGCGCCGTAACAGTCGAGCAGCTTGCCGCCGCCGTGCAACGCGCCGGCTACGACGCAACCCCGGTGCGCGATGCCGGCAACACCCCATCCGAGGACGGCCGCATCGCCGCGCGGGACCAGCGCGACCTGCTGCACGTCCTGGCCGCCGCCGCGCTCTCGGCGCCGCTGGTTGCCGGGATGGCCGCGCACATGGCCAGCGTCCCCTGGATGCTGCCCGGCTGGGGCCAGTTCGCCCTGGCCAGTATCGTGCAGTTCTGGCTCGGCTGGCGGTTCTACGTCGCCGGCTGGAAGGCCGCCCGGGCGCTCTCCGGCAACATGGACCTGCTCGTGGCGCTCGGCACCACCGCCGCCTGGGG
>DAICYU010000162.1 GCA_027311485.1 Acetobacteraceae bacterium | reverse complement strand
CAGGATCTCGGGCTGCGCCGCGAACCGTTCGCTCCACGTCCAGCTCTGCTGCAGCGCCTCGTCGAAAGAGTATGAGTAATCCACACTTTCGACGTCGCACCGCGCGCCCGGATAGCGGTTCCAGTACCAGGTGCCGCCGACGCCGCTGCCGGTCTCAAACACGCGGACGGACAGCCCCAGTTCCCGCAGCCGGTACATCTGGTACATCCCGGCGATCCCCGCGCCGATGATGATCGCGTCAAAAGTCCTGATCGCCGACGCTGCGAAGGCGGCGTCGGCCATATGCGTATCTGGCATACGAGTCACTCCCGGTTCCGGATTGGCCCGGTGCACCGGGCTTCATGCCCGTATCATTCACCCACATGGACCCTGCCGCAATGGCGGCAGGTCGGGTCGAGGCCTGCAAAAACGGCGGGTGTTGCCACCCGCCGCGATCAACCCCGGATTGGTCCGGCTGGCTTAGGTACGGCCCGCCAGCACATTCACCATCGTGCTGCCCAGCGCCGCCGGGCTGTCGGCGACATGGATGCCAGCGGCGCGCATGGCTTCCATCTTCGCCGCCGCCGTGTCCTTGCCGCCGCTGATCACCGCACCGGCATGGCCCATCCGCCGGCCCGGAGGCGCAGCGGCGCCGGCAATGAAGCCAACAGTCGGCTTCTTCACCGGGTTCTTCGCCAGGAACTCGGCCGCATCCATCTCACTCGGACCGCCGATTTCACCGATCATGATGATCTGCTTCGTCTCCGGGTCGGCCAGGAACATCTCCAGCACTTCGATGAAGTCGGTGCCCTTCACCGGATCGCCGCCAATGCCGACGCAGCTGCTCTGGCCCAGGCCCGTCGCCGTGGTCTGCGCCACTGCCTCATAGGTCAACGTGCCGGAACGTGACACGATACCCACGCTGCCGCGCTTATGGATGTGGCCCGGCATGATGCCGATCTTGCACGCGTCCGGCGTGATCACGCCCGGGCAGTTCGGCCCGATCAGCCGGGACTTCGATCCCGACAGCGCCCGCTTCACGCGCACCATGTCCAGCACCGGAATGCCTTCGGTGATGCACACGATCAGCGGGAACTCGGCATCGATCGCTTCCAGGATGGCATCCGCGGCGAACGGCGGCGGCACGTAGATCACGGATGCGTCGGCGCCCGTCTTCTCCCGGCATTCCCATACCGTGTCGAACACCGGCAGGCCCAGGTGCGTCGTGCCGCCCTTCCCAGGCGTGACGCCGCCGACCATCTTGGTGCCGTAGGCGATCGCCTGCTCACTGTGATAGGTGCCCTGCTGGCCGGTAAAGCCCTGGCAGATGACCTTGGTGTCGGCGTTGACCAGAACGGCCATCTATGCGGCCTCCTTCACGGCTTTGACGATTTTCTCGGCGGCATCCGCCAGATTGTCCGCCGGAACGATCGGCAGGCCGGACTTCGCCAGGATTTCCTTGCCCAGCTCCACATTCGTGCCGGCCAGCCGCACCACCAGCGGCACCGACAGCTGCACTTCCCGCGCCGCCGACACCACGCCCTCGGCGATGATGTCGCAGCGCATGATACCGCCGAAAATGTTGACCAGGATGCCTTCGACGTTCGGGTCCGACAGGATGATCTTGAACGCCGCGGTCACCCGTTCCTTCGTCGCGCTGCCGCCGACGTCCAGGAAGTTGGCCGGCGCCATGCCGAACAGCTTGATGATGTCCATGGTGGCCATCGCCAGCCCGGCGCCGTTCACCATGCAGCCGATATTGCCGTCCAGCGCGACGTAGTTCAGCTCGAACTTCTGCGCCTCCAGCTCCTTCGGGTCTTCCTCGCTCTCATCGCGCAGCTTCTGCAGGTCCGGATGACGGAACAGGGCGTTGTCATCGAAGCTGACCTTGGCATCCAGCGCCACCACGTCACCCGCGCCGGTTACCACCAGCGGGTTGATCTCGATGATCGCGCAATCCAGCGCGACATAGGCCGAGTACATCGCCGCAACGAACTTGCCGAAGGTCGCGGCCTGCTTGCCGCTCAGCCCCAGGCCCGCCGCCAGCCGCCGCCCGTGGAAGCCGGAAATGCCAGACGCCGGATCGACGCTGACGCGCAGGATCTTCTCCGGATGGTTGGCGGCGACGTCCTCGATCTCCATGCCGCCTTCGGTCGAGGCAATGATGGTCACCCGCCCGGACAGGCGGTCCACCAGCAGCGACAGGTACAGCTCTCGCGCGATGTCGCACCCGGCCTCGACATACACACGCCGCACCGGCCGGCCGGCCGCGCCGGTCTGCTTGGTGATCAGCGTATGACCGATCATCGCCTCGGCCGCCGCCCGGACCTCGGCCGGGGAGCGTGCGAGCCGCACGCCGCCCTTGCCGTTCGGATCGTCGGCGAACCGGCCGGCACCGCGCCCGCCGGCATGGATCTGCGACTTCACCACGTATACCGGGCCAGGCAGCTTGGCGGCGGCCGCCTCGGCCTCATCCGGGGTCCAGGCGACGTGGCCGTCCAGCACTGTCACGCCGTAGCGCTTCAGCAGCTCCTTAGCCTGATATTCGTGGATGTTCATCGGTACAGCCCTTTTTAGCCGATAAGCTTCTTAGAGGCTTCGATCAGTTCCTTCACCGCGCCGCAGGACTTGTCAAAGGCGGCCTTCTCGGTGGGGTTCAACTCGATCTCCACAATCCGCTCCACGCCGCCGGCGCCAATCACCACCGGCACGCCGACATACAGGCCGTCGATGCCATACTGGCCGGTCAGGTACGCGGCGCAGGGCAGCACGCGCTTCTTGTCCTTCAGGTAGGCGTCCGCCATGGCGATCGCCGACGCCGCCGGCGCATAGAAGGCGCTGCCGCGTTCCAGCAGCTTCACGATCTCCCCACCGCCATTCGCGGTGCGGGTGCAGATCGCGTCGATCTTTTCCTGCGTCGTCCAGCCCATCTTGATCAGGTCCGGCACCGGGATGCCAGCCACCGTGGAATAGCGGGTCAGCGGCACCATCGTGTCACCATGGCCACCCAGCACGAAGGCCGTCACGTCTTCCACCGACACGCCGAATTCCTGCGCCAGGAACAGCCGGAAGCGCGAACTATCGAGCACGCCGGCCATGCCGACCACCTTGTTCGCCGGCAGGCCGGACTTCTGCTGCATCACCCATACCATCGCGTCCAGCGGGTTGGTGATGCAGATAACGAACGCATCCGGGCAGTTGGTCTTGATGCCCTCGGCCACCTGCGCGATCACGCCGGCGTTCTTGCCGATCAGGTCGTCGCGTGACATGCCGGGGGTGCGGGGGAAGCCGGCGGTGACGATCACCACATCGGCGCCCTTAATGGCGCTGTAGTCCGATCCGCCGGTCATCAGCGAGTCGAACCCGTCAACCGGGCCGGACTGCATGATATCCAGCGCCTTGCCCGCCGCCACGCCGCCGAACACGTCGAACAGCACGACGTCCCCGAGTTCCTTCAGCCCGATCATGTGGGCGAGTGTGCCGCCGATATTACCGGCGCCGATCAGGGCAATCTTGTTGCGGGCCATGGACAGAATCCCTCCGAGGGCGCGGAGCGCGCCGGTGACATGAAACAGGGCCTGCCGAGCCAGCGGCTGGGAAGGGGTGGCCCGGAAGGTGGGGCGTAGCTAGCCTATCGTGGAAAGCCCGGCAAGACGGTGCGATGCAGCAAAAGCTGCCGCTCGTAACAGGTGCACCGTACGGCTAAGTCCCATGGCCGCCGGACAGGCAAAGTCCAGCCCATTCGCCTCATTCGACAAGTCAACTAAAATTATTGACACTATCATACTGGACAGTCACCCACTCGGCATGGTGATTACGCCGATACCTGAACGCCCGGGCGCCGACTTGATAAACCACAATACGACGTTCGTTCTCGGTGCGCCAAGATCGGGCACCACATGGCTTGCCAAGATCCTCGACAGCCATCCGTCGGTGCTCTACCGGCATGAGCCGGACACAACCATCTACCGGCACGCGTTGCCCATCGTCTCCGACCCGACGCTGACACAGGATGAAATCGGGCGCCTGCACGAACTCGTCCGCCTGCAGATCGCCCACCGCGACATCAAGACAACCTGCAGCCTGCCGATCTTCCGCAAGCAGGCGGATACAGCCGCCAGCTTCTACAGCCGGGTCGCCGCCGCGGTCAGCCTGAAGGCGCTGTCACGGGTCCTGCCGAGGACCGCGCAGTCGCGCCTCGCGCTTCCAACCGGCCTCGACCGGCCGAAACACGAGTACCATCTCGTCGCCAAGTCGGTCTCCTCTCTCGGGCGCGCCGATCTCCTGGCAGGCGCCTTCCCCGATGCGCGCTTCATCCTGATCATACGCAACGCTCTCGGTCAGGTCGCCTCCCGCCTGCTCGGCATCCGCAGCGGCAAGATGCCGTCCGCCGCCTGGAACGCCGAGATGCTGCATACACAGGCCGCCCGACGCTACGGCCTGGACACCGTCGCGATGGCAAACATGCCGATCGCCGCCCGGCTCGCCTGGGAATGGGCCGTGATGAACGAAAAGGCGCTCGACGACCTCCGCCCACTGAACCGCAGCCGCGTCATTCGATATGTCGACCTCGCCGACGACACGATCGGCTGCTCGCAGCGGCTGCTCGGCTTTCTCGGCCTGCCATGGGTGCCGCAGGTCGAAGAATTCGTGCGTACCAGCAGCCGGTCCACCGGACCGGATGGCTATTACTCCGTCCGCAAGGACGCCCAGATCGTCAAACGCAAATGGGCCGCCTATCTGACCGCCGACGAACAGGCCCAGATCCTGGAGGTCATGCGACTGACGCACGTCGGACTGATGTATCCGGAACTGATCGACCGATACACGAGGCCAATGCCCGCGGCCGATACAACGGACCGACAACCAAGCTGAAACCCGGGGCCGATATCGCGCCCCGCGGCCCTGCCCCGCCGCCCTGGCCCGGTTCAGGCCAGATGCGGCAGCGCCAGCCAGTCCTCGCTTTGCATCTCATCCAGCCGGGAAGCGGTCCGCTCAAACATCTTCGCGTTCTCGCCCCGCTCATAAAGTTGGTCCGGCGCCGCGTCGGCTGATGCGATCAGCTTCACCCTCTGGTCGTACAGCGTGTCCACCAGCACGATGAAACGGCGCGCCTGATCGTAATTATCCGGTGACAGCCGGGGAATACCGTCCAGCACCACCGTGTGGAAATGCGTCGCGATCGCCAGGTAATCCCCCGCGCCCAGGGCGGTGTTGCACAACCGGTCGAAGTCGAACCGCGCCACACCGTCGGCGGCAACCGGAACCACAAGCGCGCGCCCCATCACCGTCAGCGTCACCGGGCGCGGGATCGTCCCGCAACTCAGCTGCGCGAATGCCTCATCCAGGGCGCGGGCCGACATCGCATCGGCCGGCACGTGCCAGGTGCGCAGGCCGCGCAGGCGTTCGCGCCGGTAGTCGCGCGCCGACGCCATCACCAGCAGTTCCAGCCGCTGCTTGATCAGGGCAATGAACGGCAGGAACGCATCCCGCCCCGGCTTGCCCTTGAACAGGTCATCCGGCGCGGTGTTGGACGTGGTCACCATCACCACGCCACGGTCGAACAACGCCTGGAACAGCCGCCCCAGGATCATCGCGTCGACGATGTCGTTGACCTGGAACTCATCGAAGCACAGCAGGGCCGAGTCGGCGGCAATCTTGTCGGCCAAGGGCGGAATAGGATCGGTCGTGGCCGGATGTTCCTTCTTCCACGCATGCACCTGCGCATGCACGCCCTGCATGAACTTGTGGAAGTGGATGCGCTGCTTCCGCGCCACGTCGGCGGTGTCGTAGAACAGGTCCATCAGCATGGATTTGCCGCGCCCGACCTCCCCGACCAGATATAGGCCGGTGGGTACGTATTCCTCGGAATGGCGCCGCTTCATCAGGCGCGACAGAAAGCCGTGCCCGTCCGGCACATGCGGGTGCGGATCGTAGCCGCGCAGCCTTTCCCATAGATCGTGCAGCCGTTCGGCCACCGCCGCCTGCGCCGGATCGGGCGAAAGCGTGCCATCCGCAATCATTGCGCGATAGGCCGGCAGTGGGCCGGCCTGCTGGTTCAGGTATTTTGGGGTCGGTTTATCCATGGCGAGCGGGAAACCAGATAGCGTGTCCCGTCACGAACGCCTAGACTTTCGGTTGCATGCCGGAAGCAACCCTGCCCCCCATTCTGCCCGCGGTCATCAATCTGGTGCACCAGGCGGGCACACGCCTCGCCGCGGAGTTCAGCCGCCCCGGCGGTCCGCGCTTCAATCATCAGGACAGCGCGCCGATCGATCATGAGATCGAACTGTTCCTGCGCAGCGGCCTGACCGCCTTGTTCGCCGCCCGCTTCGTGGGTGAGGAATCCGGCATCCAGACCGCCGAGGCCAACGGCTTCTGCTGGGTCGTAGACCCGCATGACGGCACCCGCGCCTTCCTGGAAGGCCGCCGCGGCAGTGCCGTTTCGGTCGCGCTGCTGCGTCACGGCCGCCCGGTACTGGGCGTGGTGCACGCCCCGCTCAGCCCCGACCGGGGATCGGACCTGATCGCCTGGGCGGAAGGCGAACCCATCACGCGCAACGGCGCCCCTGTTCCCGTCGATCTGCGCCATCGCGCTCTGACGAAAGCCGATGTCGTGTTCCTGAACCACGGTGCCGGCCAACGCCCGGTCTGGAACAGCACACGGTGCCAGCCGGCCCGCTTCATGCCCCTGCCGTCGATCGCTTATCGCCTGGCCCGGGTCGCCGTGGGTGACGGTGTCGCCACTGTCACGCTGCGCCCGGTCAACGCGCACGACATCGCCGCTGGCCACGCATTGCTGACCGCCGCCGGCGGCGTTCTGGTGACCGAGGATGGGCAGCAGGTCACCTACACCGATGACGGCAGCAGCCGGCCCTCGGCCTGCTTCGGCGGCGCCCCGGCCGCGGTGGAAGCGCTGCGAACGCGCCCCTGGCGCGGCACCACCGAACAGCGGCGGGACCCGACGGTACGGTTGGCGTGGCCACGCGTTGCCGAAGGCCCGCGTTTGGACCGCGCCCTGGGCTGCATGCTGGGGCAGCTGATCGGCGACAGCCTCGGCTCCATGGTCGAATTCCGCACCCGCAGCGCCATTGCCGCCAGCTACCCGGCCGGGGTGCGTGACCTCGCCGACAGCCCGGTCTGGAACACCCTGGCCGGGCAGCCGACCGATGATTCGGAACTCGCCCTGGCGCTCGCCCGTAGCCTGGTCCGCCGCAAGGGCTATGACGCCGAGGACGTGGCCACCGCCTATGCCGATTGGTACGACAGCGGCCCGTTCGATTGCGGCAACACCATCGCGCTGGCCTTCAGCGCCGCCGTCGGCACAGCCACCGCCGGCCGCAGCAAAGCCACCGCCGCTCGGCTTGGCGCCAGCCGGGACAGCCAGAGCAACGGATCGCTGATGCGCATCGCCCCGATCGGCCTGTTCGCCGCCGACCCGGACGAAGCCGCTCGGCTGGCCGACCAGGACTCCGCCCTGTCGCACCCGCATCCGGTCTGCCGGTCCACCTGTGCCGCGTTCGCCGCCGCCATCGCCGCCGCCCTGCAAGGCGCGGACCGGCGCACCATGCTGCAAACCGCCCTGCGGATCGCCACCGATACGGCGGTGACGCCGGTGATCCAGGCACTCCGCCACGCCGAAGCCGGACAGCAGGTCAGCGAGTTCCAGCACCAGATGGGCTGGGTGCTGATCGCCCTGCAGAACGCCTTTTACCACCTTGCCGCCGGCACCCCGGTGGAGGCCGCGCTGATCGAAACCGTCGGCCAGGGCGGCGACACAGACACCAACGGCGCCATCGCCGGCGCGCTGCTGGGCGCCGCCGACGGCCGAACCGCGCTGCCCGTCCGCTGGATTTTGCCGGTGCTGACCTGCCGGCCGGATGCGGGTCTGCATCCGGCGCGCCCCAGACCTGAGACATACTGGCCGGATGATCTGCTCGACCTGACCGAGGCCTTGCTGCTAAGCCGCGGGTCGTCATGATTGAACTCGATTACGCTAGGCTGGCTGCCACGCCGGTCGCGACCGACCCGTTCCCGCATGTCGTCGTCCCCTGGTTCGTGCCGCCGGCCAGCCTGG
>DAICYU010000161.1:290-8076 GCA_027311485.1 Acetobacteraceae bacterium | reverse complement strand
GGCAGGAAGCCCCTTGGGCTCGTCCTTTTCTTCGCGGGTCATGCCGATCAGGGGCGCGACCTTGGCTATGGCCACCGCGTACAAGCCTGCGCCGAACAAACCGCCCGCCACCACCGGCGGGATCAACGTGAATGTCGTGGACGCCTATCAGTTGCTGGACAACGCGATCGCCGACCCGGCCGCCTACGGCCTGACGAATGCCACCACACCGGTCTGGAGCGGCAACTATACAAGTGCCACCAGTGGCACGCTGGCGGCAAACGGCGCCGCGGCACAGGACCAATCGCTGTTCTGGGACCATCTGCACCCGACCGAAGCCGGCCATCAGGCGATCGCCGCCCTGGCCGAGCAGACATTGACCGGAACGCCGGTGCTGACCGTGCAGGATACCACGACCGGTCAGCCGATTACCGCGCACGGACAGGTCTATACCGGCCCGGTGATCGGCCCGCTGCAGCAATACGTTAACATCACCGCCGATAGCCTGAACATCACCGCCACCACCCCAAACTGGTTCATTCAAGCGGGCACGGGCACGAATGCAATCGCCGTCACCGGCGGCACAAATGTGCTGGACGGCAGCAGCGGATCGACCTTCTTCACCGGCGGCAGCGGAACCGACACCTTCTACGTGGATGCCCGTTCGAGCACGGCGAACAGTTGGAGCACGATTGCCAATTTTCATGCGAATGACACCGTGACGCTCTGGGGTGTTTCGAAAAGCGATTTTACGCTGAACTGGCTCGATGGCCAGGGCGCCGCCGGCAACACCGGACTGACCCTGGTTGCCAGCGGAGTCGAGAAACCGACAATCGGGCTGACACTGGCCGGCTTTACCGCCGCCGATTTGACAAACAACCGACTATCGGTCGCCTTCGGCACCGATTCGGCGAGCGGCAGCGTCTATACGTCCATCCACGCGAATGCCTGACGGCGCGACGCCCTGTCGGACGGCAGGGCGCAACCCCGACGCCGCGGCACCGCAACCACCCATTGCCTAACCACGCGATTGACCGGAAACTGCGTCACTGACGGGCGGTGGCCTGCCGCGTGATGGGTGGACGGAAACTGCACGCCAGGGTTGCGACCGGACGGACCGATCGCGCGCCATGCCGCCAACGCTCGGGCATCACAAAGATCGGGGGAAAGGCAGGAAGCCATGCTGACAATCGACTCACAGGTCCATGCGTATGAACGCAACCATCCAGGCCGCCCCTGGGCCGGCTTTCTGCATGGTCCGGACGAAGTCACCGGTGATGACATGGTGGCCGCGATGGACGCGGTCGGCGTTGACGGGGCGATCCTGGTGTCGCCGTTCACCCTGTACCAGTTCGACGCCAGCTACGCGCTGGACGTCTATGCCAAACATCCCGGCCGCTTCGGGCTGGTGAAGCCAGTCGATACCACCAATCCCGCCGTGGCGGACATCATCGGCGACTGGGCGGCGACCAAGGGCACGGTAGGCATCCGGATCATGATGAACCGGGACATATCCGAAGATCCGGCCGATCCCGGCATCACCCGCGTCCTGGCCGCGGCCGCGCAGCATGACCTGCCGGTCAATCTGCTATGCTGGGGACGGCTGGACCAGGCGGCGCAGATGGCCGCGCGCAACCCCAGTACACGGCTGGTCATCGACCATCTGGGCCTGCAACAACCGTTTGAGCCGCCGCCGCCGTCAGCCCCGTTCGCGGAACTGCCGAAGGTGCTCGCACTGGCCGCCTACCCCAACGTCGTCATCAAGATCAGCGGCGCCTGCACCCTCTCTCATCAACCGTTTCCCTACAACGATATCTGGGATCCGCTGGCCCGTATCTTCGATGCGTTCGGCCTCGACCGGTGCCTGTGGGGAACCGACTGGACCCGCGCGGTGCATCTTTTGAACTATGAGCAAGGCGTCGAAGCGTTTCGAGTCACCGACCGCCTGTCCGACAGCGACCGGGCCACGCTGATGGGTGGCAGCGTGCAGAAGGTGTACAACTGGTCGCCCACAAAGCCCTGACCGGTAACGGCCTGACGGACGCCACCGGGCAAGCCGTATGAACCCCCGGCACAGGACGCGCCGAAAGGCCCGTCCTGTGCTATCGGGCCAGATCCAGAAATACAGTCATCGCCTGCGCGATCCGCGCCGGGTCCTGCATCTGCGGCACATGCGCGAGGCCATCAAGGATCTGCAACTGCGCCCCTGGAATCAGCGCCGCGAGTCCTTCCGCCATCGCCGGCGGCGTGGCCTGATCCTCGGCGCCGGCCAGGATCAGGGTCGGACAGGCAATCCGGCCCGCCTCGGCGGAAATATCGAGCGACTCAAGCGCGGCACAGGCGGCGGTGAACATCGCCGGGTCGGTGCGTAGGAACGCCGCCCGGCGCTCGCCGATCATCTCCGGGTTGCGCGCGGCGAAATCAGGCTGGAACAGCCGCGCCATGGCGGTTTCGGCAATCGCCGCCAGACCCGCTGATGCGGCACGCGTGCGCATGCCGGTGAACGCGGCACGGCCCGGATCGCTGAAGCGGGCGCCGGTGCCGATCAGCACCAGGCGCGAGACCAGGTCCGGATGATCCAACGCCAGCCGCAGCGCCACGAAGCCGCCAAACCCGTTGCCGACCACGGCAACCGCCCGACCCGGCTGACGGGTGCGAATGGCATCCGCCACCGCCCCCGCAATCGCGGGCAATCCGCCCAGCACCGGTTCGCTGCCACCAAAGCCGGGCAGGTTCGGCACAATCAGCCTGATTGATCCCGCCAGTTGATCGGCCAAAGCCGACCAGCTTCCGGCATCCGCCAACAGGGAGTGCAGCAGCACGACCGCCATCCCCTCCGCCGGCGCCCCGTCCCCACGCTCTGTCATCACAAGACCGGCCATAATGCCTCCACCCGCTGCCAGTGACATATCAGAGCCCCCAAAAGGCAGCAATCCAGCGTTGGAAATCGCAAGTTTACCTATTTCCGAAAGCATCATGATATATCATAGTCATCGCGGGAGAGTGTATCATGCTGATGCGCAACAGCGTGTACGGGGCGTTGAAGGCCGACATCATCGCCTGCCGGCTGTGGCCGGGGACGGAGCTGCGGGAACCGGACCTTGCCGCGCAATACGCGGTCAGCCGCTCCCCCATCCGCGACGCGCTGCTGCGGCTGGAGGCTGATGGGCTGATCACCATCGTGCCGCGCCAATGCTATCGCGTCGCCCCGATCTCCCTGCGCGATGCCGAGGACCTGCTGGGACTTCGCCGCCTGCTTGAACCGGAAGCCGCATCGCAGGCCGCCCGTTCGGCCGACACCACCGCGCTCGATGCCCTCGAACGTGCCGTTGACTACACCCCCGGCACCGACTTCATCGACTACAACCGCGACTTTCACTGTGCGCTCGCCGCCTGCGCCTGGAACCGGCGCATCGCCGATGCATGCACCAGCGCCATCGAGCAGTCCGACCGCCTGGTCCGCGTCAGCGTCGCGCAGATCGAAGGACGGCAGCCCGATAATCTGGTGGCCGAACACCGCGCGATCGTCGCCGCCATACGGCTGCGCGATGCCCGCGGCGCCGCCCGCCTGCTCCGCGCCCATATCGGCGCCGCCGAAGTCCGCATCCTCGCAGCCCTGCGGCGGCAGGCGGTCGTTGCCGCATGAACCCATCTCGCGTGGCCCCGCGTGGCCACGAACAACGATAACGGAGGGAAACACATGGATATGACGCTTCGCAGCGCAGGGGCGGGCGCTCGGCTCGACCGGCTGCCACTCGGACGCTTCCACCGCCGGGTGATGATGCTGGTCGGCATCGGCATGTTCTTCGATGGCTTCGACATCTACGTCGCCGGCATCGTTCTGGGCGCGACGATCAAAAGCGGCTTCGCCACCCTCGGCGACGCCGCCGCGTTCATCTCCGCGACCTTCGTCGGCATGATGCTCGGCTCCATCATCACCGGCTTCCTGGGCGATCGCTTCGGCCGCCGTTTCACTTACCAGTTTAACCTCGCCGTGTTCGGCCTCGCCTCCCTCGCCGCCGCCTTCGCCCCGTCAATGACCGTGCTGATCGCCCTGCGTTTCATCATCGGCTTCGGGCTGGGCGCCGAAAACGTTGTCGGCTATGCGACACTGACCGAGTTCGTTCCCCCCGCCGCGCGTGGCCGCTGGCTTGGCTTCCTCGCGGTGATCGTGGTCACCGGCCTGCCGATCGCCCTCCTGCTCGGCTATGCGCTGGTGCCGCATTTCGGCTGGCGCGTCATGTTCGTCCTGGGCGGGATCGGCGCCCTGTTCGTCTGGCGCCTGCGCAAGTCGCTGCCCGAAAGCCCGCGCTGGCTGGAAAGCGCCGGCCGGCACGCCGAGGCAGATGCGCTGCTGTCGCGCATCGAGGCGGAAGCCGAAGCCGAGCTCGGCCACGCCCTGCCCGCACCCTCCCCCCGTACCGCCGAGGCGCCACAGACGCTCGGCGCGCTGTTCGCCCCACCGCTGGTCAGCCGGCTGATCCTGGGGTGCATCGCACTGATCGTGATCAATACCCTGATCTACGGCTTCATCACCTGGCTGCCCACTTTCATGGTCAAACAAGGCCTGAGCGTCGCCAGCAGCTTCGGTTATTCGCTGCTGATGGCACTCGGCGCCCCGATCGGTTCCGGCATCGGCGCCCTGGCCGCCGATCGTGTTGGGCGCAAGCCAACGATCATTGGCGCCTCCGCCGTGGCGATCGGGTTTGGGATCGCCTATCCGTTCGTCCGGGACCCTGCGGTGCTGGCCGCCGTCGGCTTCGGCCTGACCGTGCCGATCTATGTGCTGGTGGCGGTGCTGTTCGGGATCTACATCCCCGAGCTGTTCCCCACCGAAATCCGGCTGCGCGGCGCCGGCATCTGCAACATGTTCGGCCGCGGCGCGACGATCGTGACGCCCTTTATGGTGGTAAGCCTGTTCAATACCTACGGCGTCGGCGGCGTGCTGACGCTGATGGTGGGCCTGCTGGCGGTCCTGATCCTGACCACCGCCGTGCTTGGCATCGAAACCCGACGACGCGGCCTGGAAATCATTGCACACGACGGAGAGGACCGCGTGCCGGTCGTCGTACAGGCCTGACACCGCAGTAACGAGGAAGGGGCCGCCGCCTGCCCGCGGCCGGCCCCGCCCCCGCTGTCAGAGATCCCCCAGCTGTCAGAGATCGACAACGACGTATTGTTCCTCCACCGTGACCGGGATCGTCTCTGCCACGTAGGGTCCCTCCACCACGCGCTGCCCCTCCGCGACCTCAACCGGATAGCTGCGCACGGCGATCTTCGACGGGTCACAGAAGCTCTGGCCGGTGCGCACGTCGAACTCCCACCCATGCCACGGGCACCGAATGATTTCCCCCTTGCGGGAGTAGCGGTACTCCCCCGGCTGGTCGGATTCGATCAGCCCGGTCAGGATGCCTTCGCACATCGGCCCGCCCTGATGCGGGCAGCGGTTAAACAGGCCGAAGAACGCGCCACCCAGATTGAACACCGCGATCTGACGACCGCGGATCGTGACGAGTTTCCGCTCCCCGGGCGGAATTTCCGCAACGGTCGCGACGACGTGCTTGCTCATGCCTGGCTTGTTCCCACCCATTGCGTATCGGGCGGACAGGCTAGTCGCCAGACGCACCCATCGCAACCGCATCGAATGATCGCCCACAGAAACGTCTTCGGCAGCCGGCGCGCCCGGTGACGGATGCCGTTCATGCGTCCACGTGTCGTATGGGCCTTTGGCTGATATCGCGCCGACCCAATCGGTCGGATATCGTCGTGTGAACGGAGGGACGAATCCATGAACCAGCCCGAAACCATCACCGTCTACACAGACTATAAAAGCCCCTACGCCTATCTCGCCAAGGATCTGGCCTACGAGCTGGAGCGCGACTGTGCCGTCCGCCTGGATTGGCGTCCCTACATCCTCGACATTCCCAGCTATCTCGGCTCCGCCCGTGTGGACGATGCGGGCGCCGTACTGGAGGAGGCGCGCAACGCCCACCAGTGGCGCCGGGTGCGCTACAGCTACATGGACTGCCGCCGACAGGCCCGGAAGCGCGGCCTGACGATACGCGGCACACAAAAAATCTGGGATTCCACCCTGGCCGCAGCCGGCATGCTGTTCGCCCAGCGCGCCGGCGAGGATGTCTTCCGCCGCTATCATGACGCCGTGTTCGAGCGGTTCTGGAAACGCAACCTCGATATCGAGAATGTCGCGGCGCTGTCCGCCGTGCTGGCCGAGGCCGGCGCCGATGCGGGCGGTTTCGCCGCCAACGCTGACGCATTACGGGCCGAAGTGGCCGCGATCAGCCGAGCCGCCGAAGCCGATGGGGTGTTCGGCGTGCCGACATTCGTGGTCAGGGGCGAAATCTACTGGGGCCGCGAGCATCTGCCGGATATCCAGGAAATCCTCGCGACCCCGCGGCAGATCCCGGCGAACCACTGACTGGGTCCGCACGGCGCATACGGCCGATGGGGTGGCCGTGGCGTCCCCGAAGGCCGCCTTCCAGGGTCCTTCCTCAAGTCCGCCCCGTTCAAGTCCACTGGGACGGCAACACCCCTATCGCCCGACCCAGTGCGGCAGTCGTTTCTCCACGAAGGCACGCGGCCCTTCCTGAAAATCCTCGGTCTGGCGAATCCGCTGGCCGGCGGCTCGGCTGAGTTCCCACAGCGCCGCCTCATCCAGGTCGGCGGCTTGCCGGGCGATCGTCAGGCTTTCGCGCACTGCGATCGGGGCATTGGCGCAGACCTTACGCGCCAGCCCCAGGGCCGTGCCGACAACATCAGCCGCCGGCACTACCAGGTTCACCAGGCCAAACTGCTCGGCACGCGCCGCGGTGATCGGCTCCCCGGTGGCAATCATCTGCAGAGCGATCGCCTTTGGCACCGCCCGCGGCAGGCGGAACACGCCGCCCGCGCCGGCAACCAGGCTGCGCTTGACCTCCGGCAGCCCGAACGTGGCAGTCTCGGCCACCACGGCCAGGTCGCAGGACAGCAGCAATTCCAGCCCCCCGGCCAGCGCATGGCCCTGCGCCGCCGCGATCCACAGCTTGCTGCGCCTGGCCCGCACGAAGCCGCCAAAGCCGCCCCGCTCGGTGGCGAGCGCCGCACTGCGCCCGGCTGAAACCTCCTTCAGGTCGGCGCCGGCGCAGAAGGCATGCGGGCCGGCGCCGGTCAGCACCGCGGCCCAGATATCCGGATCGGCCTCGACCTGCTCCACCGCCGCTTCCAGCCCGGTCGCCACCGCGCCGTTGACGGCGTTGCGCGCCTCCGGCCGGTTGATCGTGACCAGGGCGATATGCGGCTCCGCCACTGCGAAAAGGACCGTGTCACTGCCTGCCAGATCAGCCATGTCTGCTATCCCTCCCCTGCTTTTGCTTTCTCTGCCTGCGTGTTTTCAGCCGGCCTGTTCCCAATCGGCCCATTGTGGGCCGTTCACCCGTGTTTCATCGCCACCGGCTTCATCCCCATGGGAGTCATCCCTTGGGCGTTCCCCATGGCGCCATCCTCACGGGCGTTATCCCCAGGAACGTCATTATCGCGGGTGCCAATCCTGCAGGCCGTCCGCGGCCCGGCGCAGGACGCCGGCGGTTCCGATCGGCGAACGGTCGGTCTGTTTGAGCAGCGCGATCGTCTCCCCGTCGCCGCCCGGAACGCGCCCCAGCGTGCGTCGGCCGTCATCCGTGCGCAGGATCACCACGCCATGGTGCGGGGAACCATCACGGTCGTGCAGCACGGTGAAAGTCTCGATGGTGGCTTCGCCGTCGGCATCCTCCGTGAAGGCAGGCACCGGACCACGGCGGGAATCCGCTTCGGC
>DAICYU010000161.1:0-280 GCA_027311485.1 Acetobacteraceae bacterium | reverse complement strand
CGGCCTGCACGCTGTAGTCCTGCGGCAGGCAAAACGTGCGCGGTGGCCGGGCGGAGAGCACCACGGCATGATGCTTGGTTACGAACTCCCCCTGCCCATACAGCAGCGCGGCACTACCGGGCTTCGTTCGCAGCGTGCGCACCATGGCTGCCGCCGCATGGGTCATGTAGTTGTTCAGCGGCGCGCCAAAAAACGTCAGGCCGCCGGTCGTGGTCGGGGCCATGCCGGGCGGCAGGCCAAGCCGCCGCGCCGCCATCTTCGGCACGCACGGAAAGCAGCT
>DAICYU010000160.1 GCA_027311485.1 Acetobacteraceae bacterium | reverse complement strand
GTTGACCAACCGCTATGGCTGGCAGGGTGTATCGGTGGCCATGACGCTGGCGATCGCTGCGGTCATCCCGGTGATCATGCTGCTGCTGCCGGAATCACCGGCGGCCGTGGGCCTGCCCGCGTTCGGCGGCACCGCCATTACGCCGATCACGCGAACCGAGGGCAATCCGTTCGGCGTCGCCATCACCATCCTCCGCCGCGGCGCCGGTTCGGTCGATTTCTGGCTGTTGTGCCTGACCTTCGGCATCTGCGGCTTTTCCACCAACGGGCTGATCAACACGCATCTGATCGCCTACTGCGCCGACCATGGCATCAGCGAGATGAACGGTGCCTCGATCCTGGCGGTGATCGGCATGTTCAGCCTGGTCGGCTCGACGCTGTCGGGGTACCTGTGCGACCGCTACAATCCCCGGGTGCTGCTGTTCTGGTATTACGGTTTGCGCGGCCTGTCGCTGGTGCTGGTACCGCTCAGCGGCTTCGATCCGCTCAGCCTGTCGGCGTTCGCCATCTTCTACGGCCTAGACTGGGTTGCCACCGGACCGGCGACGTTTGCCCTGACAAATGAGATTTTCGGCCGGCGCGATGCCCCTGTTGTCGTCTCCTGGGTGTTTGCCGCGCATCAGGTCGGCGGGGCGCTGGCGGCGCTGGGCGCAGGCGCGGTGCGCAGCCTGTCAGGCAGCTATCTGATCGCGTTCATGGCCAGCGGCGCGGCCTGCCTGCTGGCCTCCATGCTGGTGCTGCGCGTCAGCCCGACGCCGGTGGTCGTGGCGGCCGAGTGATCCCGGCGCCCGGATCGTTCGGCGCAGAATGATCCAACCGGCCAGGCGCACTTCCGACTTGAACTTTCGCCGGTCGGAACGGAAAGACGTGCGGCATGACACCTGCACGTCCCCCATTCCTGTGAGCCTTGGTATCATCCGGGTTGGCATCTCGGGCTGGACCTATGCCCCGTGGCGCGGCGTGTTCTATCCCAAGGGGCTGCGGCGGGAGCATGAGCTTGGCTACGCCGCCGCCCGCTTCGGCACGATCGAGATCAACGGCACCTTTTACGGCCTGCAACGGCCGGAGGCCTTCCGAGACTGGGCCGAGCAGGTGCCGGCTGGATTTGTGTTTGCTGTCAAGGCACCGCGGTTCATCACCCATATCCTGCGGCTGCGCGACGCGCAGGTGCCGCTGGCCAATTTCATCGCGTCCGGCCTGCTGCGGCTGGGCATGCATCTCGGCCCGATCCTGTGGCAGCTTCCCGCCAACTTCCCGTTCGATCCCGCTCGGCTTGAGGCATTCCTGCACCTGCTGCCGCGCAGCACCGAGGCGGCGCTCAGGCTCGGGCGCAGGCACGACAACCGGCTGCGCGGGCCGGCCTGGCTGGCAACCGATGCACAGCGGCCGATCCGCCATGCGCTGGAGATCCGGCATGACAGTTTTCGCTGCCAGGCGTTCATCAACCTGTTGCGCGCGCATGATGTCGCCCTGGTCTGTGCCGATTCCGCAGTATGGCCGCGGCTGATGGATCTGACCACGGACTTCGTCTATTGCCGGCTGCACGGGCCGAAGGAACTTTATGCCAGCGGCTATGACAATGCCGCGCTGGACGCCTGGGCCAGCCGTTGCCAGACATGGGCCGCGGGCGATGAGCCCGAGGACGCCGAACGGGTCGGCGGCAAGGGACGATCGCGCCGGCGCGACGTGTATGTCTATTTCGACAACGACGCCAAAGTGCGCGCCCCCGCAAACGCCACGGAGTTGATCCGCCGTCTGCGGGCGTGACCGAAAGCGACTGATCGGTTACATCCGGGACAACAGACCAGAGGACGCCAGATCATGGAAGCCATCCCCCGCCCCGCTGCGACGATTCTGCTGCTGCGCGACGGTCAGGACGGGATAGAAGTGTTCATGGTCGTCCGGCACCACGAAATCGCCTTCGCCGCCGGCGCCCTGGTGTTTCCGGGCGGCCGGGTGGAGGATGCCGATCGGGACCTGGCGGCACGGATCGATCCTGCCGTCGCACCTGTTGGCGCATCGATGCCGTTTCGCATCGCCGCGATCCGGGAAACGTTTGAGGAATGCGGCGTGCTGCTGGCGCGGCCACGCGGTTCCGACAATCTGATCGATGCCGAGACTCTGCGTGGCGTGGAAGCCCGTCACCGCGGCGCGCTGAACGACGGCGCCATCGGGTTCGAGGCGATGCTTCTGGCCGAGGACCTTGTCCCGGCGACCAACCTGCTGGTGCCTTTCGCCCACTGGATCACGCCGGCGAACCAGCCGAAGCGGTACGATACGCATTTCTTTCTGGCCGAAGCCCCGGCCGAACATCTGGCGGTCCACGATGGGCGAGAGGCGGTCGAGTCGATCTGGATCAGCCCGTCGCGCGCACTGGCCGATGCCGAAGCCGGCCGGTTCAAGCTGATTTTCGCGACCTTTAAGAACCTGGAAAAGCTCGCCCGGTTTACCGCCGTGCCCGAGGCACTGCAGGCTGCCCAACGTTCAACGATTGTCACTGTATTGCCGCATGCCACCAAACTGGAAGGCACAAAGCGGCTGCTGCGGATTCCCGCCGAGGCGGACTACGGCGGCAGCGAATTCGTTATCGATCTGCCGCCGGGTTCTTAATATCCGATCGTAGAGAGGCGCGAACGGCTCGCGGCTCAGTGCGTCAATCGAATACTTCAACTGAAGGGTGACGTATCGCGCGTCAGAGAAGCGCGATACTGGAGCGAGCCTCAGGCGACCATGCGGACAGGCGAGCGTGCCTCATTCGCGTCGGCGAAATTGGTGGCAAGATCCTGGATGTCTGTCTCATCGACGTCATCGACACGCAGGTACAACCTGTCGTTCAGGCGTTCATACAGCCCCATGCCGTTACGCGAGAAGAAGCGCGTGCCGGGAATTGGTTCCCACACGTCTTTCATCGTCGTCTCCTCCTGCCCCTGTCTGGTTACCATACAAGCATGGCCCCTACGAATCCCGCCCGTGTCATCCAGTCACGGCAGTTTGTCAAGATATCCGCCTTGACCAACCAACAAGCCAGCCATGCTGAAGACTGGAATTGGGCAAATAAGCGCACTCAAATACCTGTGAGTGGCGGGTCGAGGGATGTATTTTCGTGTGGTGTGGCACGTTTGTGCAGCGCAACATTGAAACCGCCGCTTCGCTAGGGCACGGCAAGGTAACGACGTGCATCACCGACAGTGGGCATGTGACCGGTGGTGAGCCGGCAAGCGCGCGCCGGGGGCGCACGCGGCACGCGGGTCAGCCGCCGGTAACGGGCGGGAAGAAAGCGACCTCATCGCCTGGCTGAATACGCTGCCCAGGGTCGGCGAATTCCTGGTTCACGGCGCAGCGGATGGAGGCACGCTTCTGGAAGGCCGTTGCGAAACCCGCCCCCCGGGCGGCAAGCACGTCGATCAGTTGACCGACGGTAGCGACACCGTCGGGCAGCACCAGCGTTTCGCTTCGCGCACCGACCTGTTCACGCAGCCAGGCAAAATAAAGAACTGTCACAGATCCGGTCATGCGAGGGATATGGGCGCCCTACTGTGGGGTTGGAATGGTTTCGACCCGGCCGTCGGAATGAATCACCGTGCTGGTGCCATTGCCGTTCGGCACGATGATCGATTGCCCGCCACCGGGTGAGGTGCTGGTCTGGTAGCCCGACGTGCCGCCGGTTGTCACGGCCGGTCCGCCCGGCGTCTGGATGACCTTGCCGGTCTGGCCACGCTGCGGCGGGGCGGCGGGCGGCGCGGCATAGCTGGTGGGCGGCTGCGCCGGCTGCGGCGTTTGCAGGCCCGGCTGCGCATTGCCCGGCACGGTCGAACTGCCGGTGCTGGGGTTCGGCGACAGCATCGGCGGCGCGGTCCCCCGGTTCATGGGTGAGCCGGGCACCGGCATCTCCGGCTGCGACGCCATGCCGCCGGATTTCTCCAGATCCTGCAGCGTCGGCGGCGGCGCGAGCGGCCCGGGCCAGATGTCGCCCGGCTCGGTCGTCAGCGGCTGCGCATCGGTCATGTGTCCTTCGACGCGCTGTATGTTCTCGCTGTCGGCCTTTGGGAGGTTGGGGTTGTAGCCCCCCGTAAGGGGCGGATTCCACCACGTATGGTAACCGCAGCCGCTCAACGCCAGAACAAGACTGAGCAAGGCAACATGCCGCATCAAACGGGGCTCCCCCAAAGGAATCGCAAACGCGGCGGACAATGCCCGCGAAGCGCTTGCCACTCAAGAACTGTTGCGCGGCCGCGCCCGCTGGTTCGGCCGGCGGAAAACCGGCTTTGATCATCGTGTCGCAGTCTCGACACCGGCCGCCATCGAACCGGTTGCATTCATAGTGCACAAAATCAAACGCCAGGTGAACACAAAGCTTCGGCGCGGGCAGGTTGGCGGCGCGATTGCCGGCACGGACGCATCGTTCGGCCGCCGGTTGGGGCAACTCGTGGACAGGATGCGCCACGGATCATGTCACCCGGCCGTCATGCAACCGGCGTTTGCCGCCTCGGGCGGCGGGTGACAGACTGCGTGCCTAACAACACGTCCGAGGAAACGAAGTGCCGCGTCTCCCTGCCCTTCTGCTGGCCGCCGCGGCGGCCACGGCCATACCCGCCGCCGTCATGTCCGCCACCGCCCGGGCCGATGTCGTCCTGTCCTCAAACGATGCGCATTCGGTGATGGATGAACACAAGACGATCGTCGCGCCGGACAAGCCCGCACCGGATACGGTCACGGTGATCGACGTCGGGCGCTATCCGCCGCGGATCAGGGCGACGTTCGAGGCACCCGGCAGCGTCGTCGGCCCGCCGGGGGCGATCTGGATCAGCAAGGATGAAAGCTGGGGCATCGTCACCGCCGCCACCAAGGCCGACCCGGCCGCCAAGTCCGGCCTGTCAGCGGATGACCGCGTGTCGGTATTCGACCTGACCAGCACGCCGCCCAAGGTGGTGCAGAGCCTGACCGCCGGCGCCGGCGCGACACAGGTGCGCGTCTCCCCCAACGGCACGCTGGCCCTGATCGCCAACCGCGCCGAGGGCAGCGTGTCGGTGTTCACCGTGAAGGACAAGCGGCTGACCCCGGCGGGCAAGGTGCAGATCGGAACCGACAAGTCACTACCCAGCGCGGTGGTGTTCGTCGATGACCATACCGTGCTGCTCAGTCGCACCGGCGACAACATGGTGAACGTGCTGCATATCGACGGCAGCAACGTCACCGTCGACCCACGGCCGATCACCACCGGGCTGGGCCCCTACACCATCGACATCAACGCCGCCCATACCCTGGCCGCGGTGTCCAACATGGGACGCGGCGACGGCGATGCGGACTCGGTCAGCCTGATCGACCTGACCTCCAGGCCATTCCGGACCGTCGGCGTTTTCGGTGTTCCGAGCGGGCCGGAGCCGATGAAGTTCTCACCGGACGGACGGTTCCTGGCAATTGGCGCCGAGAACGGCACCACCAAGCCGGCATCCTTTCCGTTCCATGCGGATCATGGCCTGCTCGGGCTGTATGCGGTTGATGGGCACACGCTACGCAAGGTCGCGGAGGCCCCGACCGGCGGATGGATAGAGGGTGTCGCCTTCTCCCGCGACGGCAAGACGGTGATGGTGCAGAGCATGCAGGACCGCACCATCGACGTGTTCCGCTGGGATGGGCGCCATCTGAGCCGCGGCGCGGCATTGCCGATCAAGGACGCCGGGCCGGCGTCGTTCGCCACTGCGTGGCCCTGACAAGCACGGGACAAGTAGACGGTGACGGGTGGCGTCCACGCCTGCCCGCCACCGCGGCCTGATTTTATCGAGCCGCCGTCGACCCGGTGGTGTTGCCGGCCCCCGCCGTGGTGCCGCCCATCGCGCCCCGGCCTGCGGTGCCGGAGAAGCCGGGCGACCCGGAGGGGTTGAGCCCGGCGCCCGCGTGCCCCGTGTTCATGCCGCCCGGTGTGGCCGAACCCGACATGGTGCCACCCTGGCCCATGCCAGTGCCCATATGGCCGGCGGCCATGGAACCCGTACCAGGCGCGGTGCCCATGCTGCCCGTTCCCATGTGGCCCGCGCCCATGCTGCCGCTGCCCATGCTGCCCGTGCCCATGTTACCCGAACCTGTCGCGCCGCCCGTCATGCCAGCCGAACCGGTGCCGCCAGCACCGCCGGCGCCCATGCCGCCCGCACCCATACCGGCGCCACCGGCACCGCCAGCGCCGCCAGCGCCGCCACCCGCCGCCATGCTCGGCGAAAACGGCGCCACCGCCAGGGCCAGCGCGAAGGCGGTCGCAAACGTCCTGTTCAACATCGGATATCCTTTCCTGTGCCCCGCATGTTGCGGGATGACAGCCAGAACGTCCGACCCATCCCCACCGGTTTCGGCGAAGCGGCAAGCGCGCGGTGTGTTGTCCGCGCGCGGCGTGTTGTCTGGGTGCGGTGTCCACGCAGGGCGCAGCTCGGCGGGACTCCGCCCGTCATGCAACACAGTGCAGCATGCCCCTCGCGCCGTGCCCGCCGGACGGTGCGTTACCGTCGCGTGAACAACCGCTCCAGCGCGTCCGGCACGCCAGTGATCGCCTTCGGGTCGGGCGTGCGGAAGGTGCCCGCCGTCGCCTTGCTCGGCCGCAGTGCCGCGAGCACCTCGGCCTGACGCACCGCTGCCGCGACGCCATCGACCAACGGCACCGGAACCTGCCCGGCGATCGACGCGGCGAGGCCCGCCAGCGGCGCGCCGCCCAAAATCACGACATCGGCCTCATCCTCCTGCACCGCCCGATGGCAGGCCTCGATCAGCAGAGCCTGCTTTTCCTGTTGCACGGTGTTGATGTCGCGGAAGCCGCCGCTGACGCAGCGTATGCTGGCGAGGCGTCCGGTCAGGCCGTTGTAATCCACACACTCCCGGTACCACGGGCCCATTGCGGTGGCGAAGGTGACGATGGAAAAGCGGCGGCCGAGCATGCAGGCGGTGAGCATGGCGGCTTCGGCCATGCCGATGACAGGGATCGACAGAAGCTCCCGCGCGCCGCCGACGCCAGGATCGGCGAAGGCGGCAATCACCGCGGCGTCGCAGCCGGGGCTGTGCTCGGCGAGCAACTCCAGGGCGACACGGCCGCCAATGGCCGCCTCGGCCCGGGTGGCGATGTACGGCACCCCGGTCTGGCCGGTGACAGCGACGATTTCGGTGCCCGGGCTGGCGGCGGCGCGGGCGACGGCGGCGATCCGGTCGGTGACCGCCTGCGTGGTGTTCGGGTTGGCGAACAGGATTTTCATGTGGCTGGACCCCCGGCGAGCGAAAGCGGCTGCTTAGCGCGTGATCAGCCCTGGCGAAATGCCGATCGAAACGCCGACAGGGCGTGACTCACGCGGCCAGCACGCCGCTGCAGCGGCGTGTCCGGCTACCGGTGCAATCTGGACAGGGCGCCGACGGTGTTGAGCAGGTCGGGATGGTCGCGCAGAAAAACGGTGAGCCGGTCCCGCAGGTCGGCGGATATTCCTGGCGGCTGCGCGGCCCAGTCAACAGCCGGCGCCACTGTAACGACCATCGGGGCGTGCGACGCGCCAAGCAGGCTGTCCATCGCCATCCTGGCGCGCATCGGCAATCCTGGCCGGACCGCCACGCCATCCACCCAGACCGCCACCGCCATCAGGTACACGGGATCGGTGGAGCTCATGATCCGCCAGGGGCTGCGTGCGTGATCCGGCGTTACCAGCCAGTCCTCGGCGTGGCTCTCGGTCTCCGTCCGCAGGCTGAGGCGGCGGCGGGCGGCCATGACCGGGCCGGCGGTGACACGGGGCGAGAATGCCTGCCATGTCACGTCCATCGCGACATCGCCGCATGTCACACGTTCGGCTCGCACGCCGGACATGGGTGCCTCAGGCGTGACATCGCAGCCGGGGCCGAACGCGATCACGTCGGCCGCCAGCGTCGGCGGGTTCGCGCCGGATGTCAGCACAGCGGCCACCGCAGGCGCCAGAGCCGAGACGGCAATGACGGCCAGGGTGGCCAGGATCATGCCGCTGCCGCCCCACAGGTCACGCCACTTGCGGCGCATGTCCTGCTTTCGCAGCCGCACCGGGCTGGTCGCCGGCATCTCATCCTGCCGGAACGGCAGCCCCAGCGC
>DAICYU010000015.1 GCA_027311485.1 Acetobacteraceae bacterium | reverse complement strand
CAAGCCCAGGAAGGTATGGAAGTGGCTGTCCATCGTGAACGCAATGGGGCGGATGCTGAAGGAACTGGCGGCGTATCCTGAACTCGGGATGCTGTCCGCCCGAACGCATTTCGGGCTGCGCAATGTGTCGATGGTGCAGTACTGGAGGAGCGTGAACCACCTGCTGGCCTATGCCCATTCTACCGAAAAGGCCCACCTGCCGGCGTGGCAGGCCTTTAACCGCAACGTCGGCACCGGCGGCGACGTTGGCATCTGGCACGAAACCTATGTGGTGGCCGAGGGCCAACGGGAAGCGATCTACGTGAACATGCCGCGCTACGGTCTGGGCCTGGCCGGCACTCTGTTCCCGGCCAAGGGCCAGCACGCCAGCGCGGCCAAGCGCCTGGCCCGGACAGAGGGCAAAGGCGCCTGATGGGGCTGCGCCGGCTGAACCGTTCAGGCTCCGCCGATCGCGTTCTTGACCATGATCGCATCAGCTTGACCCGATCATGGTCCACGAAGTTTATGTACTCAGCGAGCGATTCACGCCTTCGGCTTCAGGCAATCGGGTCCTAAGCCATGTGGCCGGCGGCCCAGGCGAGACGGGAGGATCGGTGATGCGCGTGGCAGATTGCCACCGCCAGCGCATCCGCCGCGTCTGCCCGGCGGATCGTCGCGCCGGGCAGCAGCCGCCGCACCATCATGGACACCTGATCCTTCTCCGCGCCGCCCGTGCCGACGACGGCCATTTTAACCGTCTTGGCGGCGTATTCCGCCACCGGTATCCCCGCCAGTGCAGGGGCCAGCAGCGCCACGCCGCGGGCATAGCCCAGTTTCAGCGTCGCGGTGCCGTTGCGGTTGACATAGGTTTCCTCGACCGCCGCTTCCCGCGGCCGGTGCTGGACCAGCAGGGCCTGCAGTGCGTCATGCAGGACCTTCAGGCGGGCGGGCACGGATTCGGTGCTGTCGGTAGCGATGACCCCGTCGGCGACATGCACCAACCGGTTGCCCTCGACGTCGATCAGGCCCCAGCCGGTGAAGCGCAATCCAGGATCGATGCCCAGCAGCCGGATCATACGGCTCAGCCGGACAGCTTCTGCATCACCGCTTCGGGGATGTCGAAGTTGGCATAAACGTTCTGCACGTCGTCACTTTCATCCAGAACGTCCAGCAGCTTCAGCAGGCTGGCCGCCCGTTCCTCATCCAGCGTGACCGAGGTGGTCGGGCGCCAATCCAGCTTCGCCGTTTCGGGGGCCCCGAATTTCGCTTCCAGGGCGTCGCGGACAGTAAAGAAATCCTCGACCGCGCAGGTGACCTCATGCGCTTCGTCGTCGCTTTCGACATTGTCGGCGCCGGCTTCGATCGCGGCTTCCAGCATCTCATCGGCGCTGGCCACCGACGCCGGATAGCGGATCGCCCCCAGGCGGTTGAACAGGAAACTAACCGAGTTCGTCTCCCCCAGCGCGCCGCCGTATTTCGAGAAGGCGGAGCGGACGTCGGACGCGGTGCGGTTGCGGTTATCGGTCAGGGCTTCGACGATGACGGCGACGCCGGCCGGGCCGTAGCCTTCGTAGCGCACCTCCACGTAATCATCGCCGCCGCCGGCGCCGACCGCCTTCTTGATGGCGCGATCCACCGTATCCTTGGGCATGTTGGCCTGCCGCGCCGCGGTGACCGCCGCGCGCAGCCGCGGATTGGAATTCGGCTCAGGGATTCCCTGCCGCGCCGAGACGGTGATTTCGCGAATGATCTTGGCGAACTGCCGTGCCCGCCGGGCGTCCTGCGCGCCCTTGCGGTGCATGATGTTCTTGAACTGGGAATGGCCTGCCATGTCTCGGTATTCAGGTTTCGGTTGTTGGATCGAGGGTTAATACACGATATCGCCGGGGCGCATCAGACCGGCATCGCCCGGGGGAAGCATCAGACCGGCATCGCCCGGGGGCGTCAGACCGGCATAGCCGGTGCCAGCCGCCCGCCGACCCGCACCGGCGCGATGCGGCGTGCCAGGCCGGTGGCATCATCGGTTTCGACGAACACGCCGCACACCGTCACCGGGCCTTCCGCCGGCCCCAGCTTCTCACCGGGCATCTTCCGCCAGAAGCGCAGCGCGGCGCCATCCTTCACCATGCCGATCACGCTGTCGTAGTCGCCGCACATGCCGGCATCGGACTGGAAGGCGGTCCCGCCCGGCAACACCTGGGCGTCCGCGGTCGGGCAATGCGTATGGGTGCCGATCACCGCCGAGACCTGACCGTCGAACGTGTGGGCGTAGGCCATCTTCTCGCTGCTGGCCTCGGCATGGATATCGGCCAGGATGGCCTGAACGGTGACGCCCAGACGGTATTTCGCCAGCACATCGGCGGTGCCGCGGAACGGGCAATCGAGCCCGTCCATGAACAGCCGCCCCATGGCCTGCAGCACCAGCGCCCGGCGCCCGTCCGGCAGTGCGACCACGACCGAGCCGCTGCCCGGGGTTCCCGGCGGATAGTTCAGCGGCCGCAGCAGGCGTGGCGTTTCGGCGATGAACGGAATGATCTCCTTCCGGTCCCAGGCGTGATTACCCAAGGTGATCACGTCGGCCCCGGCGGCGAACAGTGTCCGCGCCATGTCGGGGGCAAGACCGAAGCCGTGCGAGGCGTTCTCGCCGTTCACCACCGCAAGGTCGATGCGCAGGTCACGCCGCAGCTCCGGCAGTTGAGCGGCCACCGCTTCGCGGCCCGCCCGGCCCAGAACATCACCCAGGAATAGGATTCTCATTCAGCCCCCGCAGCGGATGATGCCGACTTCCGTCGCCACAGCATCCAATCGTATGTCGTAGGGACCCACCGGCACGGAGTCCACCTGCTGGGCGGCGAAGGCGCAGCCAAGCCGGAAGCGGTTCGGCAATCCCGCCAGGGTGCGATCGTAATAGCCGCCGCCATAGCCGAGCCGGCCGCCGGCGGCATCGAACGACAGCAGCGGGATGAGCAGGACGTCGGGCACGATCTCCTCCCCGGTCGGGCCGAGGGTGCCGAATTTCTCCCTCACCATCATGGTGCCGGGCTGCCATAGCCGGAATACAAGCGGCTCTCCCTTTGGAGGGGTGACGGGAAGGGCGATGCGGTTGCCACGCTCATGCAGCAGGTTCAGCAACGGCCGGAGGTCGATTTCCTGTCCGAATGGCCAGAAGCCCGACACCACGGTGCCGGCCGGCCAATCGAATTCCCGCAACACATGGCTTGCCAGTGCCAGACCGGCGACGCCGGGGTCGAGGCTGCGGCGACGGCTGAGCGCCACCTGCCGCGCCGCCCGCTTGGCGGTGTCCAGGTCGTTCGCATTGTGAATGGTCATGTGCGGAGCCGCCTTGGCCGTTGGCTTGCCATCCTCCCAGAGCCTGCGTGTGCAGGTGGGCGCCGGATATCGAGACCAGGATCCCGACAGAGCCAGCTCCCTAGGGAGATGCTTACTGGCCCCGGGGATGAACTACCTGACGCACCGGGCAGCCCCGCACTCTCCAACTTAGGGATGCTCCAGGCCTTCGGCAATCTCCTCGGCGCGTTTTGCCATGCGATTGAGCTTGCGGCTGAGCTTTGGATCGAAAGCGGGCTGCTGCTGCTGCGCGACCTCAGCCTGTTGCCGCAGCACCGATGCTTCGGCCTTC
Organism: Acetobacteraceae bacterium; assembly: GCA_027311485.1. GTDB lineage: Bacteria > Pseudomonadota > Alphaproteobacteria > Acetobacterales > Acetobacteraceae > Rhodopila. Next base: position 15,947 of record DAICYU010000015.1, on the reverse strand, counting down.
TGCTGCTGCAACGCGGTTTCGGCGGCGTGCAGCCGGGAACGTGTCTCGAACAGGTCGTCGGCCATCAGCAGCGCCGCCATCACCAGCATCCGCGCCTCGCCGCTTGGGCCGGCCGCGGTGCGTACACCTTCGACGCGGCGGCTGACCTCGGCGCCCATGGCTTCCAGGTGCTTTTCCTCGCCGTCCTTGCAGCCAAGTGTGTAGGCATAGCCGTTGATGCGAAGCGTCACCTGCGCCATCGCGCGATTCCTTTCGTTCAATCCGTCTTCGACCCGACCTCTTGATTGTCCCCAGGATCGATCCCCAGGGCGGCGCGCAGTCGTCCAATCAAATGATCCAGGCGCTCGGCAATCTCCGGCACCGATAATGTGTCATCGGTCGGTTCGGACGCCGATGAATCGGACGCCAATGGTTCCGGCACGGGCACGGATAATTTCGCGGATGCCAGGCTGGCAATCCGTTCCAGTGCTGCTTCCAGCCGATCCGCCGCCGCGTCCGGGTCCTCGGGCTCGTCCGCCATATCCAACTCTGTCATGACATTGTGCTGATGCCGCTTGCCGCCAGTCAGGTCAACTGCAACACCGCATCCATGATTGTGTATCAGGCGGTCATTGTCCACGGTTTGACCGACGCGACGACGGCATTGGCGGTGGGTGCGCCGGTGACGCTGCTTTCGGCGCCCGGGGCCGGGCTGTATGCCGGGTGCCTGTGGTGGCGGTCGATGGTGGCGGCGGCCCGGGCAGCGTTTCCCGCAACAAACGTGATTGACATCCTGGACTGCGCTGATGCCGCGGGCATGGCGATGGGATCGTTGCGCGTTGGGGTACACCGCCTGGTGCTGTGGCCGGACGCCCCTGGGTGGACGGCGGTGGCGGAAATCGCGGCGGCGCAAGGCGGATTCGTTCTGCAACAGGCGCCGGACGCGCTGGATATGGCCGAGCGGGGTGCGGTGCGGCGATTACACGGGTGGTTGCAGAAAACCGGCCCTGTCGGCCCGTGACACCGGCGCGCCGCTAGGGTAGTGACCAGCTTAACAGCGATTTCAGGGAAAGGACCGCCTTCGATGCGCGTGACTCAGAAAGTAAAGAAGATTCTCGACTGGTATGAGGGCGATAACCCCGGTGTGAAAGCCAATCTGGCCCGCATTCTGTGCACCGGCAAGCTGGCCGGCACCGGCAAGGTCGTGATCCTGCCGGTCGACCAGGGTTTCGAACACGGGCCGGCCCGCAGCTTTGCCCCGAACCCGCCGGCCTATGACCCGCACTATCATTATCAACTGGCGATCGAGGCCGGGCTGAACGCCTACGCCGCGCCGCTGGGCATGATCGCGCAAGGTGCCGACACGTTTGCCGGGCAGATTCCGACCATCCTGAAGGTCAACAGTTCCAACAGCCTGGCGACCAACAAGGATCAGGCCGTCACCGCCGGCGTGAAGGACGCGCTGCGCCTGGGCTGCGCCGCGATCGGCTTCACCATCTATCCGGGCAGCGAATACGCATTCGCCCAGATGGAAGAACTGCGTGAGCTGACCGAGGAAGCCAAGGCCTCCGGCCTTGCCGTGGTGGTGTGGAGCTATCCGCGCGGCCCGAACCTGGACAAGGCAGCGGAAACGGCGATCGACATCTGCGCCTATGCCGCGCAGATGGCCGCGCTGCTCGGCGCCACCATCATCAAGGTGAAGCCGCCGACGGCGGTGGTCAGCCTGGAAGCCGCGAAGAAGAGCTACCAGAACTTCGATGGCTCGACCCTGGCCAAGCGCGTCGAGCACGTGATGCAGGCGTCCTTTGCCGGCAAGCTCGTGGTGGTGTTCTCGGGCGGCGAGGCCAAGGACCTGGATGGCGTGTATGATGAAGTCCGCGGCATTCGCGACGGCGGCGGCAGCGGCAGCATCATTGGCCGCAACACCTTCCAGCGCCCGAAGGAACAGGCGTTGGAAATGCTGAACAAGGTCATCGACATCTACCTCGGCAAGGCCTGATGGCGGCGGCAGGCGGCAGCGCTTCGGATGCGCCCGACGGCTGCCGCGTCTACCTGATTACGCCCCCGAAGCTGGACCCGGTGCCGTTCGCCACGCAGTTGGCGGCGGCGCTGGATGCCGGCGATGTGGCGGCGGTACAGCTAAGGCTGAAGGACGTGGACGACGATGCGTGGCGCCGCGCCATCGACGCGCTGCGCCCGGTCACGCAGTCGCGCGGCGTGGCGTTCCTGCTGAACGACCGCGCCGACCTGGTGCGCGCGACCGGCTGCGACGGCGCGCATGTCGGGCAGGACGACATGCCGGCGGTTGACGCTCGGCGTCTGATGGGGCCAGACCTGACGCTGGGTGTAACCTGCAAGAACAGCCGCGACCTGGCGATGCAGGCGGGGGAGGACGGAGCGGATTACGTCGCCTTCGGTGCGTTTTTCCCATCCGGCACCAAGGACAACACGGTTGTCGCGGCCCCCGAGATCCTGACGTGGTGGTCCGAGATGATGGAATTGCCCTGCTGCGCCATCGGCGGCATCACGGCGGAAAACTGCGTCCCGCTGGTCCGCGCGGGGGCCGACTTCCTGGCGGTGGTCGGCTGCGTGTGGAACCACCCCGACGGCCCGGCGGCAGGGGTGAAGGCACTGAACGCAGCGATCCAGGAGGCTGGCGGGTAGGCCACGCGACAGATACGCAGCGATGGCGGACCGCCACGTCGTTGGTGCGGACGAAGCGCCGCGTCATCAGGGCCGGTGACGGGAAGCCGCCCGTCAGGCGGCTATGACCCGTCCGCCGCCCGTTCCCACACCTGGGTGCGGCCCAGCAGGGCGAAGCCGATGAAGCCGCGCACTGCGAGCTTCCTGCCGCCATCGCGCAGGGACATCTTGCAGCGGTAAACCTTGCCGGTCTCCGGGTCCAGGATCGTGCCGTGGTCCCACGTGTCGCCGTCCTGCTGCAGGCCGCGGATGATGTCCATGCCCAGGATCGGCTTGCCCTTCCGGTCATCGGTGCAGGCGTCGCATGTGCGGTGCGGCGGGTTGGGGATCAGGCTTTTCTCGACAACGCCATACAGCTTGCCGTTCTGCTCAAAGATCCGGACGATGGCCTTGGCCTGATGCGTGTGATCGTCGATCGTGCGCCACCGCCCGACGGGGCTGGACAGATCGGCGGCCGGCGCCGGCACAGGTACCGCCAGCAAAGCGACAGGGATCAGCAAAGCCGCCAGCCGCAATCCTACCGGCCGCACGCCAACCGGCCGCATCATCCGCAGAAACATGACGATCCTTCCCTGGCCATGGCTGGGCAGCCGCGACGCCCTTCAGGTTTGTCATCAGCCGGGCGCGTCAAGGGGCCGCCGGCGATGGTCCGCGCCCGTCCGCACGTCAAACACGCACGTTGAACCCGGCCCGGGTTGGTGCAACGCTGCCCGCAACACAGACAGCAGGACGGCAGCCATGGACCCGACATTCCTCTCGGCCTCGCAACTTGCGGATCTGGTGCGGACCCGCAAGATCGGCGCGCTGGAACTGCTGGACCACTATATCGGCCGGGTCGAAGCGCAGGACGGCCGCATCAACGCGGTGGTCGTCCGCGATTTCGATCGCGCCCGGACCCGCGCCCGGATGCTGGACAGCCAGTCCGACAAGTCGGCGCCGTTCTTCGGCGTGCCGATGACGGCGAAGGAAAGTTTCGACATCGCCGGGTTGCCCAGCACGCGCGGGCACATGGCGGCAAAGGACAAGCCGGCGCGCGTCACCACGATCACCGTGCGCCGGCTGGAGGATGCCGGCGCGGTGATGTTCGGCAAAACCAATGTCCCGGTCGATCTGGCGGACTGGCAGAGCTACAACCCGGTTTACGGCACCACCTCCAACCCCTGGAACACCGAGCGCACGCCCGGCGGCTCCTCCGGCGGGTCGGCCGCCGCCGCCGCCGCGGGCCTGACCGGCATGGAGATCGGTACCGATATCGGCGGGTCCATCCGCGTGCCAGCGCATTTTTGCGGCCTGTTCGGCCATAAGCCCACCTTTGGGCTGATCCCGAATTTCGGCGACCCCGCCACCAGCAGCGCGGCCGGCACCGACATCGCGGTCAGCGGCCCGATCACCCGTTCAGCCTCGGACCTCGCCGTCGCGCTGGAGGTGCTGGCCGGCCCGGACCCGGACGAAACCGCGCTGACGCTGAACCTGCCGGCGCCGCGCTTCCGTTCCCTGAAAGATATGCGGATCGCGGTGTGGGCGGAGCAGCCGGGACAGGCGACGGATGGGGAGACAGTGGCGAAGATCAATGAACTCGCCGACCTGTTGGAGCGCGAAGGCGCCACCATCAGCCGCACCGCTCGGCCTGCCTTCGACCCGACCGAGGCGTTCCATTTGTATCTGCGGCTGCTGGAGTCCGCCTGGAGCGGCCGGCAGACCGAGGCGGTGCTGGCGCGCAACCGCGAACGGGTCGCCGCGCTGAAGGACAGCGACATGAGCGCGGATGACATCATGGTCCGCATGGTGGACCTGACGCATCGCGCCTGGCTGGGGATGAACGAGAGGCGGTTCCAGTGGCGGCGGCTGTGGTCGGCGTTCTTCCGCGACTGGGACGTGCTGCTGTGCCCGGTGATTGGCACCGCCGCCCTGCCCCACCGGCAGGATGGCGCGACCTGGGAGCGGACGATGACCGTGGCGGGCCGGGAAATTGCCTACAACGATATGCTGTTCTGGCCTGGCATCACCTGCGGCTATCACCTTCCCGCCTCGGTCGCGCCGCTTGGCCTGGGCGCTGACAGCGGCCTGCCGATCGGGGTGCAGATTGCCGGTCCGCTGTATGGCGACCGGATCACGATCGAGGCAGCGGCGTTGCTGGAGCAGGCAGGTTTCGCGTTCAAACCGCCGCCGAGCTGGTAGCAGCACCGTCACCCGCGGCTGCCCGGCCCCGACATATGAGGCACCCTACGCATGGCCGATATGGAGTCTCATCGCGAGGCGGTGGAGCATCTGGATGTGCTGATCGTCGGCGCCGGTCTGTCTGGTATCGGCGCCGGGTATCACCTGAACACACGCTGTCCGGGATTGCGCTACGCGATCCTGGAGGCGCGCGCCGCGATCGGCGGCACGTGGGATCTTTTTCGTTACCCTGGCGTGCGGTCGGATTCAGACATGTTCACCCTGGGGTATTCGTTTCGCCCGTGGCGGGAGGCGAAGGCGATTGCCGACGGCCCGTCCATCCTGGCCTATGTGCGGGAGACGGCTGCCGCATACGGGATCGACCGGCATATCCGGTTCCATCACCGCGTCCGCCGAGCATCCTGGTCATCGGCGGAGGCGCGTTGGCTGATCGAGGCGGAGCGGACGGATACGGGAGAGATTGTCCGGCTGAGCTGCGGCTTTCTGCTGATGTGCGGCGGCTACTACAGCTACGCCGAAGGGTATGCGCCGGCGTTTGCGGGGCTTGAGCAGTTCCGCGGCCGGATCGTTCATCCGCAGTTCTGGCCTGCGGATCTGGACTATGCGGGCAGGCGCGTGGTGGTGATCGGCAGCGGTGCAACGGCCGTTACGATCGTGCCGGAGATGGCGAAGACAGCAGCACACGTAACTATGATCCAACGATCTCCCACCTACATCGTTGCTCGGCCGTCGGAGGACCGCGCTGCCAACTGGCTGCGGACCCGCCTGCCGGCGATGCTCGCGTACCGGATTACGCGGTGGAAAAATATTTTACTTGGTATGTACTTCTACCGTCTGGCGCGGCGGAAGCCGGAACAGGTGAAGCAACGCATCCTGCAGATGGCGCAACAGGCGCTTGGCCCGGACTACGACGTGGCGACGCATTTCACGCCGCAGTACAAACCGTGGGACCAGCGGCTGTGCCTGGTGCCGGATGCCGACCTGTTCCGGGCGATTCGGAGCGGACGTGCCTCGGTGGAAACCGGACATATCGAAACCTTCACACCGAACGGATTGCGGCTTCAGTCCGGGCAGGAAATGGACGCCGATATTGTCGTTACGGCAACGGGACTGAAGCTCAATCTGCTGGGGGATGTCGCGTTTGGTGTCGATGGCGTTCCGGTGGATCTGTCAAAGGCGCTTTGTTACAAGGGCATGATGTTCAGCGACGTGCCGAACCTGGCGTCGGTGTTTGGCTACACGAACGCATCCTGGACGCTGAAAGCGGACCTGACCTGCGCCTATGTCTGCCGGCTACTGAACCACATGCGCCGGCGCGGGTATGATGTGGCGACCCCGCGGCGCGATGCGTCGGTGGAGGAAGCGCCGTTTCTGGATTTCACCTCGGGTTATGTGCAGCGCGCGCTGGCGCTGTTGCCGAAGCAGGGGTCGAAGGTGCCGTGGAAGCTTTACCAGAACTACGCCCGCGACACGGCGGCGCTGCGGCTCGGACGGATCGAGGACGGGGTGATGACGTTCACGCGGCGGGGGGAGTCGCGGCGGGTTGGGTAAGATGGCGAGGCCGCCACGCCTTGACGGCCCCGACCAACCCCTACCCGAACACCCGTTCAAAGATCCGGTCGACCGCCCGCAGATGCAGTTGCGGGTCCATGGCCGCATCCAGTTCCGCCGGCTTCACCATCCGCGCGACGTCCGGATCGGCGTCCAGGTTTGCCCGGAAGCTGCGTCCCTCGGGCGTGCCCAACTTCGTCCAGGTCGCCATGGCGCAGCTTTGCACGATGCGGTAGGCGTCCTCCCGCAGGATGCCCGCCTTGGTCAGGGCCAGCAGCACCTCACCCGAGTGGACCACGCCGCCCAGGCTTTCCAGGTTGGCCAGCATCCGCTCCGGATACACCGCCAGCCGCTCCATCATCCCGGCCAGGCGCATCAGCGCGAAATCCAGCGTCACCGTCGCATCCGGCCCGATCGCCCGTTCCACCGACGAATGGCTGATGTCGCGTTCGTGCCACAGCGTCACGTTCTCCAGCGCCGGAGTGACGGCGGAGCGCACGATACGCGCCAAGCCGGTCAGGTTCTCGCTCAACACCGGGTTCCGCTTATGCGGCATTGCCGAGGAGCCTTTCTGGCCGGGATGGAAGAACTCCTCGGCTTCCCGCACTTCGCTGCGCTGCAGATGCCGCACTTCCGTCGCCAGCCGTTCGATGCCGCTGGCGATCACGCCCAGGGTGCAGAAGAATGCCGCATGCCGGTCGCGCGGGATCACCTGGGTGGACACCGGCTCCGGCCGCAGCCCCAACTTGCTGGCGACGTATTCCTCAACCGACGGGTCCAGGTGCGCAAAGGTCCCGACCGCGCCGCTGACCGCGGCCACGGCGATTTCTTCCCGCGCGGCGAACAGGCGGGCGCGGTTGCGCGCGAACTCGGCATAATGGCCGGCCAGCTTCAGGCCGAAGGTCGTCGGTTCGGCGTGGATGCCGTGGCTGCGGCCGATGGTCAGCGTGTATTTGTGTTCCAGCGCCCGCGTTTTCAGCGCGGCCAGCACCGCATCAAGATCCTTCAGCAGCAGGTCCGCCGCTTGTGTCAGTTGGACCGACAGACAGGTGTCCAGCACGTCGGAGCTGGTCATGCCCTGGTGTACGAAGCGGGAGTCCGGCCCGATCGCCTCGGCCAGCCAGGTCAGGAAGGCGATGACGTCGTGCCGCGTTTCCCGCTCGATCGCGTCGATCCGCGCGACGTCGTCGGCGTTCATGGCGGCCAGCTTGGGCGCGCCTTTCTCGCGGATCGTGCGCGCGGCTGATTCGGGAATGGCGCCAACCCGTGCCATGCCCTCGGCTGCCAGCGCCTCGATCTCAAACCAGATGCGATACCGGTTCTCGGGCGCCCAAATCGCGGCCATTTCGGGTCTTGAGTAGCGGGGAACCATCGCTGTCTTGTCCGATTGTCGTGAAAGGGCCAGCTAGCGCCGAGCCGCCCGGCTGACAAGCATGGAAAGGTTGGAAAGGAATGGATTCGACGCAAGACCTGCTGGCGCTGGCGCAGGTCGTGATGATCGACGTAGCGCTGGCCGGCGACAACGCTGTCGTGGTGGGCATGGCGGTGAATGGCCTGCCGCCGCGGCAGAAGCGGCCGGCCATCCTGTTGGGCATTGGCGGCGCGACCGTCATCCGCATCGCCATGGGCGCAGTGGCACTGCAATTGCTGGCGATCATTGGGCTGTTGCTGGCCGGCGGACTGCTGCTGCTATGGGTGTGCTGGCGCATGTATCGGGAGCTTCGGCGGCCGCATCACATCGCCACCGCCGGCGCCGGCAAGACGTTACGGCAGGCGATGATGCAGATCATCCTGGCCGATGTGTCCATGAGCCTCGACAACGTCCTGGCCGTGGCTGGCGCCGCGCATGATCGGCTGTGGGTGCTGATCGCCGGCCTGCTGCTGTCCGTCGGCCTGATGGGCATTGCGGCCAATCTGGTCGCTCGGCTGCTGGAGCGATACCGCTGGATCGCCTGGATCGGCCTTCTGATCGTGCTGTATGTCGCGCTGACGATGATCTGGCACGGCGGGCATCAGGTCGCGCAGGCGATCTGATCTCGCCGCCACGCCGGTCGCAATAGCGCCTGCCTGCCGCCGCCAAATAACGCGAACGTGATATGGCTTTCGCTGCTTTTTGGCACGACTCGGGACCATGTCCCCTTTCATGGCAGCGGCGCATGCCGGCCGGGCCATTCCCGCCGACAGGGCGCCGTGCGTTCGGTCATGTCGGGAGATCGCATCATCATGAAAGCGACACTTCTACTGGCGTGCGGCGCCGCGGCGATGCTGGTGGTAGCTTCCGCCCAGGCTCAGACAGAGAATCAGACGCAGAGCGTCGTTCGCAGGCACGGACCGCCTGTGTCTGGGCGCACGGCAACCCAGCCGTTCATGCGCCCAACCCCACCGGCGCCACCGCCGGGTCCCCGGCCCTTATTCACCATCGGCAACCTGCCGGTTGTGCTTTGGGCGCCCATACAGCCGCCATACGACAGCCGGGCGAACCGCAACAATGCCGCGAACCCGCTGTGGTACGACAACGGCGGCCTGTAGCTGTCCCTCGCGATCAACTGGCGCGATCACCTGGCGCGATCACCCGGGGAGCAACGACGCTATCAATCCGCTTTCTGACGCGCCTCGATCGCGTCCAGAACGGCTTCGGGCGCCACGTCCTTCCTGATCTCCTCGATTTCCGGTGTCGGGACGGGATCAAGATCCAGTCTGGCCCGGATTCCGGTGACCAGATCGACGAGTTTGGTCAATTCGTGCTCGGTTAGCAGGCTGATCTGCAAATCGAGGTCGGCACGCTTGTTCGCGGCGTCGGCCATGCGGTTCTGCGTAATCAGAACGAAGGTGGACAGGAAGATTGCTTCGACCGAGGCCTCCATCGCCAGGATGACGAAGGACGGGTCGAATTTCGGCATGCCGGGGATGATGCCGGTGTTCAGCAGGATCCAGGCGCCATAGCCCACCAGATGGATATAGACGAACCACATGCTGCCGGTGAAGGCAGTGATCCGGGCGGCGATCCGGGCTTCCAGGGTCGCGCTCGCCGCCTGCTGTTCGCGACGAGCCTCCAGTGCCTGAATATTGCGCTTTAAAGACGTGCTCAGGCTGTCAGGCGTGGGCGGCGGCACAGTCGGGGTAGCTGGCATTCAGATGTCTTCTCGCGAACAGGGTCCGTGTCATGCCTAAGGCCGCGATCGCGCCCCAGGTTGCACGCACGGCAAGCTGCACCGGCCTGCATTGCGCAGGGCCGATGCAGCTTGCCGCTGTCCGCACCGCCAAACGGTGTTATCGCGCGGCGGCTTCCGTCCGCTCCGCCATGCCGCGCACCAGGATCAGGCCCTGCTGCAACTGGAAATCGGTGGCCGGCTTGGTCGGATCGTAGGTCGGCCAGCCCTGCGGCGGCAGCTTGGGGATTTGCTGCGCCACCGGTGGCAGCGTGGCCGGCGGCGGCGGCTGCGCCGGCTTGGAGCCGCCCTCATTGGACAGGATGTGCCGCAGGTCGGCCTCATGCTCCGGCCCGAAATGTGGTTCCGGCTTGCGGGTTTCCTCGACCATGACGTTGGGGGTGATGCCCAGCCCCTGGATCGAGCGTCCCGACGGCGTGTAGTACCGCGCCGTGGTCAGCCGGATCGCGCCTTCGCCCGACAGCGGGATCACCGTCTGCACCGAGCCCTTGCCGAACGTCTGGGTTCCCAGCACCAGCGCACGGCGATTGTCCTGCAGTGCGCCGGCGACAATCTCAGCGGCCGAGGCGGTGCCGTTGTTGGTCAGCACGACGATCGGCAGGCGGCCGGAGATGTCGTTGCCGGACTTTGCGTTCCAGCTTTCATCGTCATCGGAATGGCGTCCGCGGGTCGAGACGATGCCGCCGTGATCCAGGAAATCATTGGATACCGCGATTGCCTGTTCCAGCAGCCCGCCCGGATCATTGCGCAGATCCAGAATCAGGCCGCGCAGATGCCCCTTCGTCTCAGCCTTTAGAGACCGGATCGCCGCACGCACGCCCGGATTGGTCTGTTCGGTGAACTCGCTGACGCGGATCACGCCGACATCGTCATACAGCTTGCTCTTGACGGTTTCGACATGGATGATCTGGCGCACCAGCGTCAGCACCAGCGGATCGGCCTGCCCTTGGCGCTTGATGGTCAGTTTCACCGTGGTGTTCGGCGCCCCGCGCATTTCGCCGACCGCATCGTTCAGGCTGAGTCCCTCAACCGTCTTGCCGTCCACCGAGGTGATCAGGTCACCCGGCTTCACCCCGGCCTTGGACGCCGGTGTGCCGTCGATCGGGCTGACCACTTCCAGCAGCCCGCCATTGTCGGTGACTTCCAGCCCGATCCCGCCAAAATGACCGGACGTCTCGGTCTGCATGTCGTTCCATTGCTGCTGCGTCATGTAGGCGCTGTGCGGGTCCAGCCCGGTCAGCATGCCGTTCAGCGCGTTGTCGATCAGCTTGCGGGCCGGCACAGGCTCCACATAGTCCTGCTGCACGCGGGCTAACACGTCGCTGAACAGCGACAGCAGCCGATAGGTATCGTGTTGATCGTTCCCCTGCGCGTTGGCCACGGAGATGCCGACGGCTTGCGCCATCGTGTTCAGGCCAGGGCCAAATACGACGCCAGCGGTGAACGCAGTACCCACCAGCAAGGCAGACTTCAGTCGATTGAACTTCATAAAACCACCTTGTTCCAGCGGGTGATCAGACAAACACCTACTTTGACGCCACACGCGACACCCGCGTGTGGCGGAAGGCTTACAAGACGGCAACCCGCCACACCTCGTCCAGTAGTCGATCTAGGCTTTGCCTGTTACGTAAGCAGGCTCAGCCAATCTCACGGAGGAACAGACTATGGATTTGGGTTTGCAGGGCAAGAAGGCAATTGTCTGCGCTGCCAGCAAAGGGCTGGGCCGGGCGTGCGCGATTTCGCTGGCGCGCGAGGGGGTGGAGTTGGTGATCACCGCCCGCACCGCCGCCGACCTGGAAGCGACAGCGGCGGAAATCCGCCAGATGACCGGCGCCAAGGTCACGCCGGTTGCCGGCGACATCACCACCGAGGCCGGCCGGGAAGCGGCGCTGGCGGCGTGCCCGGCGCCGGATATCCTGATCAACAATGCAGGCGGCCCGCCGCGCGGCGATTTCCGCGAATGGGATCGCGACATGTGGATCAAGGCGGTGGACGGCAACATGCTGACGCCGATCTTCCTGATCAAGGCGGTGGTGGACGGCATGATCGACCGCAAGTTCGGCCGCATCGTGAACATCACCTCGGGGTCCGTGAAGTCCCCGATCCCCGAACTGGGCATGAGCAACGGCGCCCGTGCCGGCCTGACCGGCTTTGTTGCGGGGCTGTCCCGGCAGGTGGCGAAGCATAACGTGATCATCAACAACCTGCTGCCCGGACCGTTCATGACCGACCGGCTGCGCGCCGGCTTTGTGGAAGCGGCAAAGAAGTCAGGCCGTCCCATCGACGAAGTGGTGCAGGACCGCGCCCGCAGCACCCCGGCCGGCCGCGTTGGCGATCCGGCGGAGTTCGGCGATGCCTGCGCCTTCCTGTGCTCTGCGAAGATCAGCTTCATGGTCGGCCAGAACCTGCTGCTGGACGGCGGCGCGTTCAATTCGACGATGGGCTGAGCAGCGGAGCTGGCCCGATGGTTGGGCGTCGTGGCGGCCGCGGCGGCGCTATCGGGGTGGCCGAGCGTGACCCGGCCACCCACGGTGTGGTTTCAGTGAAACCGTTCTCACGCCAGCGTCAGGCCGGGAACCCGTGGCATGCCTGACGACTCCGGCGCGCGGGGCATACGCATGCCCGCTGTTCCGGAGATATCATGCCACAATTCGACGTTTCGACGCTTTTGTCGCCCTTCAAACTGGGCGACCTGAGCCTTCATAACCGCATCGTCATGGGTCCGCTGACCCGCAGCCGATCCAATCCGCAGGGCGTGCCGCCGAACTTCGCGGCTGACTATTATGCCCAGCGCGCCTCCGCCGGCCTGATCCTGTCGGAGGCGACGAATATCTCGCCCCAGGCGAAGGGTTATGAATACACCCCGGGTATCTGGTCGGACGAACAGGTCGCATCCTGGCGCACGGTGACCGAGGCGGTGCATCAGGCGGGCGGGCGCATATTCCTGCAGCTTTGGCATACCGGCCGCATGTCGCATCCGGATGTGCAGGAAAACCACGCGCTGCCGGTTTCAGCATCGGCCATCCGGCCGGAGGGACAGGCATTCACCGCCGATGGCATGAAGGACTATGTCACGCCGCGCCCGCTGGAGACGGACGAAATCCCAGCCATCGTTGAGGACTACCGCAAAGCGACGCTGAACGCGCGGGAAGCGGGCTTCGATGGCGTCGAAATCCACGCCGCCAACAATTACCTGCTGGACCAGTTCGTGCGCGACAGCCTGAACAAGCGCACCGACCGGTATGGCGGGTCGGTGGCGAACCGCCTGCGCTTCCCGCTGGAAGTGGCGAGGGCGGTTGTCGGCGCCTGGTCGCCCGACCGGGTGGGCATACGGCTGTCGCCGGTGACGGAGATGCCCGGCAACACGCCGCGGGACAGCGATGTGATGGGCACCTACGGTACGTTCATCTCGGCCCTGAGTGAGCTTGGCCTGTGCTACCTGCACATGGTCGAGGGCACCACCCAGACCTCCCGCGACATCCCGGCGGGTATCGACCTGCAGGCGCTGCGCCGCCGCTTTCACGGGGCCTACATGGCGAACAATCGCTATACGCCGGAACTGGCCGCCGAGACGATCCGCGCCGGCGATGCAGACCTGGTGGCGTTCGGGCGACCCTATCTGGCCAACCCCGACTTCGTGGAGCGGGTGCGCCGCGGCGGCCCGTTCGCGCCGGAGCCGCCGCGGGAGGCATGGTACGGCGGCGGAGCGAAAGGCTATACTGACTGGCCGGCGCTGCCGGTATCGACCACCGTATCATAGTGGCTGTATCGGCACGGCGCCGGGTGGCCCCGGCCCCGTGTCGTCACGGTGCCTGAGTCGCCCGCGCGACGGCCTGCGCGAGTTCGGCGTGGCCGTCGGCCTGCAGCCCGCCAATGACTCCTGCATGGTCCGTGGCCGGGCGGTTCTGGCTCATTTTCACCTTGCCCTCCAGCCGGGTGATCGTCAGCGCGAAGCCGACGATGCCGCGCAGCATGCCGTTCACATAGTCATCGGGCGCGTCCGACAGCGCCCAGGGCTGGGCGCGCGGTGTCTCATGCCGGTCCGTCAGGCGACGGACGATCTCGTGCAGGCCGGCCGGATCGTCGATGACCTCCAGCGTGCCGTAGGCGTGGATGGCGGTGTAGTTCCAGGTCGGCACGACCTTGCCGTGCTCACGCTTCGCCGCGTAGTACGACGGCGTGATGTAACCGTCCGGGCCGTGGAAGATCGCCAGCGTCGGCACAGACCGGTCGGCGGCGCGGACATGCGGGTTTGCTTTCGCCAGATGGCCGATCAGGCGGCCGTATGGCGCGGGTTCCGGGTCAAGCATCAGGGGCGCGTGGCTGGCGATCAGCCCGTCGGCCGTCATGGACACGAGGGTCGCCAGCCCTGCCGATCGGATCAGATCGTGCAGGACGGGGATCCGGTTTTCCTTGAACGACTCGGGCACATACATGGATTGACAGCTTTCAGATCGATCCCGGTCAGCCTACTGGCCATTGGACTTGTCGGAAGTACCGATTCCGCTGCATCCAGCAGTCCAATCCGACATCGCAGGGCGGGGGCCGACGTACACGCGGCCACTCCGGCAGCCGCGCGCACGCCTTCAGCCGCTGCTACAGCGTTCCGCCACGGCGGCCTGCCATTGCACCCAGGCGAAGCCGCAGCGCGTTCAGCTTGATGAAGCCCTGGGCATCGACCTGATCGTAGGCGCCCTGGTCGTCCTCAAACGTCACCACCTTCATTGAATACAGGCTGTTCGGGCTTTCACGGCCGACGCACGTGACGTTGCCCTTGTATAGTTTCATCCGCACACGGCCGGTCACGCTGTGCTGGCTGGTGTCGATCAGCGCCTGCAGCATCCGCCGCTCCGGGCTGAACCAGAAGCCGTTGTAGATCAGCTCCGCATAGCGGGGCATCAGGCTGTCCTTCAGGTGCGCCGCCTCGCGGTCCAGCGTGATGCTCTCGATCGCGCGGTGCGCCGCCAGCAGGATCGTGCCGCCCGGGGTTTCATACACGCCGCGCGACTTCATGCCGACAAAGCGGTTTTCCACCAGGTCCAGCCGGCCGATGCCGTTCGCCTTGCCCAGTTCGTTCAGCTTCGTCAGCAGCGCCGCCGGCGACAGCGCCTGTCCGTCGATCGCCACCGGATCGCCATTCTGGAAGTCGATCGCGATCACCGTCGCCTGGTCCGGCGCATCCTCGGGCCGGATGGTGCGCTGATAGACGATCTCATCCGCTTCCTGCGCGGGGTCTTCCAGGATTTTGCCCTCCGACGAGGAGTGCAGCAGGTTGGCATCGACGCTGAACGGCGCCTCGCCGCGCTTGTCCTTGGCAATGGGGATCTGGTGCTTTTCGGCGAATTCCAGCAGCCGGGTGCGGCTGGTCAGGTCCCATTCCCGCCACGGCGCGATGATCTTGATGTCCGGCTTCAGCGCATAATACGACAGCTCAAACCGGACCTGGTCATTCCCCTTCCCCGTCGCGCCATGCGCAACCGCATCGGCCCCCACCTGCTCGGCGATCTCGATCTGCCGTTGCGCGATCAGCGGGCGGGCGATGGAGGTGCCCAGAAGATACTGGCCCTCGTACAGGGTGTTGGCGCGAAACATCGGAAAGACGAAGTCTTTCACGAAGGGTTCCCGCAGATCGTCGACGAAGATTTCCTTCACGCCGAACATCTCGGCCTTCTTGCGCGCCGGCCCGAGTTCCTCCCCCTGGCCGAGGTCGGCGGTGAAGGTCACGACCTCACAGCCATAGGTCGTCTGCAGCCAACGCAGGATCACGCTGGTGTCCAACCCACCCGAGTAGGCGAGAACGACCTTTTTCACATCCCTGACGGCCATGGCGCGGGTTACCTCCGGAACAACAGCGGCGGGGAGTAGCGCCGCCACCCCGACTCGCGCAAGCCGTCCGAATCAATGGCGACATCAGGGGTGGCGCGAACCCGCGTTGCGCTCGCCGCCAATCGCGAACCACCGGGGACCGAGCTGGCGCCGCCAGTGCGACGGGCCGGCATTGCCAGAACCGGTGACGAAGCCGCATGATTGGCGTCGGACAACCAGGGACCGGTCAGTGCCGATACGTGCCGTCTGCTTCGATGTCGGGGAAACGCTGATCGACGAAACCCGCCATTGGCTGGATTGGGCTGCGTTTTTGGGCGTGCCGGCCATGACCCTGTTCACCACCATCGGCATGGTCATGGAGCGCGGGCAATCGCTGCGGCGCGTGTTCGAAATCTTCAGGCCCGACCTGGATATCAGCCAGGTGCGCAAGCAGCGCGCCGAACAGGGGTGGCTCTACGACTTCCTGCCGGAGGATTTGTATCCCGACGCGCTGCCCTGCCTGACAACGCTGCGCGCGAAAGGCTACAAGGTGCTGATCGC
>DAICYU010000159.1 GCA_027311485.1 Acetobacteraceae bacterium | reverse complement strand
TAATCAGATACATTACGGTTCGTCAATCCGTTTGCGGTCCGGGCTCAAATCATGTGAGCAGGCGCGACAGCAACGCATCCAGCCGAATCCGGCCCGCGCGGGTTGCGACCAGACGTTGGGCCGAAAGTTCCAGATAGCCCTCGTCCACGCAATCGGAAAGGACACCCGTGTCAACCACCTGTTGCAAAGTGCAACCAGTCCGGGTTTGCAGAAAGGCAAGATCAATGCCTTCCCGCAGCCGAAGGCCCATCAGCAATGCTTCCTGCGCCCGCTCG
The DNA here is from genome assembly GCA_027311485.1 of Acetobacteraceae bacterium. GTDB lineage: Bacteria > Pseudomonadota > Alphaproteobacteria > Acetobacterales > Acetobacteraceae > Rhodopila. The sequence goes on along the minus strand of DAICYU010000159.1, from coordinate 7,810 downwards.
ATGCCGCTGATTTCCGTGTCGTGGGTCAGCCCATGTCCCAACTGATCAACACGATCGGCCCATGCTTCCGGCGCGCGATGCCGGCGTGTTGCGTGCAATACGCCTTCAACGAGGATGCGGCCATGCGCGCCAGGACCGATGCCAGCGTAGTCGCGGTAACGCCAATATGTCAGGTTGTGCCGGCTCTCCTGGCCGGGGCGAGCGTAATTTGATACTTCGTATGCCAGCAGGCCGGCGCGGGCACATTCCTCCTCGGTTGTGTTATAGAGCGACACTGCCAAGTCTTCATCTGGTAAGATGATCTGGCCATGGCGATACAACGCCTCGAAGGGCGTCGCCGGCTCAATGGTCAACTGGTAGAGTGAGAGGTGATCGGAAGCGATGGCAAGGGCGGCACGGAGTTCCGCTCGCCAGCTGGCCACGTCCTGGCCTGGCCGGGCGTAGATCAGATCGAAGGAAACCCGTGGGAACAGCTTACGCGCAATCGCCAACCCCTTAATCGCCTCGGCCGCAGAGTGTTTGCGGCCGAGGAATTTCAACGCGGACTCGTCCAGGCTCTGGATGCCGACTGAGGCACGGTTCACGCCCGCGGACCGAAAATCCGCCAGCCGCGAAGCTTCGATGCTGGTGGGGTTTGCCTCCAATGTTATCTCGATGTCGTCCGAAAAATCGAACAGTTGGGAGGCATCTTCCAGCAGCGCGGCCACGGTCCGCGGATCCATCAGGCTCGGAGTACCGCCGCCGAAGAAAACCGAGGTTAGCCGGCGTCGTCCCAGGCGCCTTGCCTCGGTTGCCAGTTCCCGCCGCAGCGCGGAAGCGAACCGGTCCTGGTCGATCCGATCCCGGACGTGGGAGTTGAAATCGCAATAGGGACACTTGGCGAGGCAAAACGGCCAGTGCACGTAAAGCGCGAGATCGTCGGTCAAAGCCGCAGGGTTTCCGGGATACGCAGGTGCAAGCTGTCGGGGATCGACCATACCTCGCGAACCTTGCGAACGACATGGAAGCCAGCACGCAGATAATTCGGCAACGCACGGGGGTGATCAGCCGTGCAGGTATTGACCGTCATGCCCTTGGCGCCAAGGCGCCACGCTTCATCGACCGCGCAGCGCAGAAAGGCGTGACCGACACCGGTGCCTATCATAAATGGCATCAGCCCGAAGTAGCTCAGGTTCACGTCAGGCCATGTGCGGGAGTCCAGCTCAAAGAAGCCACCCGGCTCACCTTTATTATAGAGCGTGTAGATCCCGATGGCCCGATCGCCAAGCAGGGCAGCCAGCTCCGCATCCGGGGTGGTCCGCCTAAGCCACCACAGGTAGTCGGCGCCCACCGTGTTATACAGGTAGCGATAAAAGGGAACCGTCGCCGCCTGCGCACGAATAACCTGCATCCCAGGCGGCAGCGCGGGCGGCGGCGTGCGAGGCGCATGGTCCATGCGCAGGAATGTTACGGTGACGCCGACGCGGGTGACCGGACCCATGTGCCTTTCTCTGTTTGCCAACACGGCACCATAATCCGGCCACTACCCATCATACCATCCCGCACGGCGGCGCCACTGACGGAATATGTCGCGAAATCATCTGTCGGGTCATTCCCGAGCCCCCTGGGGATGGACCGGAAGGGCAAAATGCTACCGGGATTGATGACGCTGCAGGCGATACCGTCGTATCGGATCAGGCGCCCCGCTCCCCACCACTGAAGGCGTTGAACGCTATCAGGGTGTAAGTGTCCTTGACGCCGGGCAAGGTCTGCACCCGTTCCGTCACGAACAAACCAATGTCCTGATCGGCTTCAAGGTAGAACTTACCAAGCAGGTCGTATTGGCCGGACGTCGAGAACAGCTCCGACATCTCGGGAATCGTGTCGGCGGCTTCCCGTGCCACTCGGTAGGCCTGACCCATTTCACATTTGATCTGAACGAAAATCGCTCTCATTGCCGCGTTCCTAAACCACGGTTGTGTTGTATCCGCGGCGCTTGGGCACAGGAAGCCGAACTGTTCAGGCCATTGCCTGACATTCGATCGCCAGCGAGACACTGAAGGCCGTCTCGCCCAGGCGCAGCAGCATGTCGGTGACCGGCGGATCAGCCGGCCGTGGACCATGTGACAGAAACTGGTTCCACTCGCGCCAGGCATTGAGCGCCAGTCCCAGTGCACGCCGCTGGTCATCACTGGTCAGGCCGGCCTGATCACTCAGGAACCGAAACATCGCCAGCTGGGAACGGGTCAGCATGTCGGTTTTGTCAGCTCCCGTATTCGGTTCCATCGCGTGCTCCGCCATCAAACTGATGTGCAGACGCTGAGCCAAGGCAAAGGCAGGATTTGGCAAACGGAATGGCTGCTTTGTGGCGCCGCAATACGGTTTCGTTAACAATTCAGACTGGCCAGGCGTGACGGTTGAGGTACCGTCGCCTAATCTGTCACCATGTTGTGGGGCGGACAGCCCGTCGGACAACGCAAACGGGAGAACGCCGCATGGAACTGGCCCAGGCTCGAAAGGCTCGTAACACTCCGCGCCATGGGGGCCGCATTCTGGCTGATGCGCTCGTGGCACAAGGCATCGACCATGTGTTCGAGGTTCCGGGCGAGAGCTTTCTGGATACGCTGGACGGTTTGTACGATCAGCGGGAGCGCTTGAAACTGGTTACCTGCCGATTCGAGGCGGGGGCCGTAAACATGGCGGATGCATACGGGAAATTAACCGGCCGGCCGGCGGCGGCGATGGTGACTCGCGGCCCGGGGGCCTGCCATGGCGCCATTGGGGTTCACGTCGCCTATCAGGACAGCACGCCGATGCTGCTGTTCGTTGGCCAGATTCCCCATGGGGATACAGGCCGCGACGCATTCCAGGAAGTCGACTACCGGCAGATGTTCGCGCCGCTGGCGAAGTGGGTGACTCAGATCGACCATGCCAAGCGCATTCCCGAGGTTGTCGCGCATGCGGTCGATGTTGCCACAAGTGGCAGGCCAGGCCCGGTGGTCATTGCCTTATCGGAGGAGATGCAAAAGGATCAGGTGCAGGTTCCCGATCTGCCGCGCGCCAGAATTGGCGCAGCATTCCCCGACCCTGAGATGCTGCTGCGTATGCGGGCGATGCTGGCGAAGGCCAGAAAGCCGGTCGCAATCGTAGGAGGGTCCTGCTGGACAGCTGAAGGGCGCGCTGCCTTGCATCAATTCCTGCGTGCCAACAACCTTCCGGTGACTGTCGGCTTTCGACGGCAGGCACACTATGACGGCACACTGGACAATTTCGCAGGTGACCTGGGGGTGGGTTCCGATCCGGGGCTGATTGGCAAGATCAAGCACGCGGACCTGATCCTGGCGATCGGAAGCCGCCTCGGCGACGCGGTCACGCAGGGTTACACACTGCTCGACATGGCCGGTGCCGTACCAATCATCCAGGTGCTGCCGGACGGAGCCGAAATTGGCCGTGTCTTCCGCACCGCCCTGGGCATCGTCTCCGACCTGAATACGTTCGCCATTGCGGCGGCAGGGCTGGAGCCGGTGAAGATTGCGTGGTCAAAATGGACGCAGGAACTGCGGTCGCTGCGAGAAGCGCAACGTGCGGTGCCGAACTACGAAGGGGCACTGAACCTCGGGACTGTAATGCGGGAGCTTGAGGTCCTGCTTACACCAGATGCCATCGTTACGACAGATGCCGGCAACTTCGCCGGGTGGGCAACGCGGTTCCTTAATTTCAGCGAGGCGCAGCGTTACATTGGCCCGACCAACGGAGCGATGGGCTACAGCGTCCCGGCGGCGGTGGGCGCCAAGATTGTCCACCCGAATCGCATGGTCGTGAGCATGGTCGGCGATGGCGGGTTCATGATGACCGGACAGGAAGTCGCGACTGCTTTCCATCACGGAGTCGCCCCTATCATCCTGGTGTTCAATAACCAGATGTACGGCACAATTCGCATGCATCAGGAGCGAGCCTATCCATGGCGCGTATCCGGCACTGCTTTGACAAACCCGGATTTTGCAAAGCTGATCGAGGCCTTTGGCGGCCACGGCGAAGTTGTGGCGGAAACCGAGGAATTCGCGCCGGCTTTCCGGCGAGCCGTCGAAAGTGGCCGGCCGGCGTTGATTGAGCTGCGGATGAACCCCGACCAGATCTCGACTCGCGCCACAATTGCTGATTTGCGGGCAGGGAAAAAGCCCCCTAAGGCAGCGCCGAAAGGGAAACGTGCGGCAGCGCCGAGCCACCGTGTTCCAGTTTCGGGCAAAAAGCGCGTTTGAACGACGCAGCACCGTTGCTGGGGGAGGCTGCGTGTACGGCGTTGCATGTGGCACCAGCCGACCCACCGACTATGCGTCCGGCGGGTGTAACCAGCGAGATTGCGCGAAGCCTTATGGAACCTGGAAAACCCGAAGCGGCTCTGAATGAGTGCCCATGATCTCTCGACCGTTATCCCGCCGAGTCCAGCGTGGCATGGCATATGAGTCCGGCTGATATCCGGACGACGGGCCATGAGTCTCCCGCTCGCGTTTGGTACCGCGGTCGGAACCCTGCCAGCCAGGGTTCCTTATCTGGACTCGTCCTTGGATCGAGCGCTGGCATGGCCAACCTTCTTAAGCCAAGGCTGAGTCCATTGAATGAATTGGCATGGTGGATCCAAGCACAGCTACGAACGGTCGGCCTGCCTGCATCCCCGTCTTAGACCATTGCTGGCCTTGAGTCAGTCAGTAACGCACCGACATGAAAGTGAACTGCGCGATTCCGCCGGCATCGCGGCGCTGGTGAGCGAGTTGGGACCTCGTCATCACCATCGACACCACGGTTACGCATCTCGCCGGCGGATGAGCCAAGCCCGTCTGGATCGTGCTGCCGTTCAACCAGGACTGGCGGTAGGTGATAAACCGCAATGGAAATCCTTGATATCGGACTGCTCGATTATTCCGTTAGCCTAAGCGTGGTGTGTGGGCGCCGGTCGTAGCTTCGGTAAAGTCTATGCTCCTCGATGCCGGCGTTAGCCGAGTCTGGCGCTGCGCGACCGTTTTGACCGATCCTGTGGCTTGAGTCCCAGCCCGCTTTCGAGGGCAAGGCTCGACCTCAGCTTCGCATACTGCGCAGCCACCATCGGATAGTCTGTCGGCAACTTCCACTTCGCCCGATATTCCTCCGGAGTCATGCCATGAACGGTGAGCAGATGTCGCTTCAGCATCTTCATGCTTAAGCCATCTTCCATGCAGACCAAGCGATCCTCGAAAACCGTCTGCCCGTAAATGGGGTGCACATATGCGTCAGGTGCATGGGCGAAACCGTGATGCACGCTATGGTCGTGATTGGCATGGAAATGGTCGTGCGGAGAGCCGTCCAATACAATCTGTGCATGTGGTGCAATATCACCGAGTTCCTGCAGCGTGTTGTAAACGCTGTGGATAACTCCCTTCAGCGCGTCACTTGTGACATCGTTATTGCCAACGTGCGCCGCCACGATTTGTGCAGACAGTCTCAAAATTTGTCTATTTCGGTCAGTCATGGGCGCGAGATCCTGATGGAAATGAGGCTTTGACGATAATTTTACGTTGTATTAGCATTTCTTTTAACGTCAATGTCATTCAGCGTTACCGCGACGCTGAGGCGAAAAAAGGGCGGGATCTGTATGAGCGATCATATATTTCAGGAGGCATATGGCCGGGTGCGCGGGCGCCACACGGACCAGGAATGGTTCAGCCTGACCCCTCGTCAGATTACCGAAGCCATCTATCGTGAAATGCGCATTATAGATCAGGAACGGGTTGGCGCGGGATCCTCTGATGCACCACCGCAATTGCCTGTTGCCGCTGAATAGGAAGCCTCCCTTCACCCAGGCGTACCTTCGTTAGCAGCAAGCCTTATCACGTGGCTGTGAAGGGTCCTTAGGGGGCCTGCTGCAAACCTGTCACGCAACCTGTTTCCGGCGTCGGGCGTTGTCTCGGCGTGATGAATTCACCTACGACTGTTCTGTCGTCCGCCGCCCCATCCGTACAGGATGCGGTGCGTGTCAGGCATCCGATCCCCAACGTCTATCATTTGCATCCGCTCGTTGCCGGACCGCTCGAGTCATGGTCTTCGGTGTTCGAGCGGGTTGCCCGCATGGGCTTCAGCCACGTTTGTCTCGCACCACCATTTGAGCCAGCTAGCAACGGCGATATTTTCATCCACGCGACATTTGAGCTTCTGCATCCGGCTTTGCAGTTCTCAGGCTCAGCGGACCAGGGGATTGCTCTGGCGGTGCGGCAGGCAGAGCAAGTCGGCCTGAAGTTGCTGCTAGATATCGCTCCGGGCAGCGTTGCAGCCGATTCGCCGCTATTCGGGAGCTACCGGGAATGGTTCGCGCCGACCGATGATCGTCATGTGGCTGATCCAAGGCTCCCACCTCACAGGATCGGTGTCGCTTCGCCTAATTTTGAGCAGACAGCGATCGCGGACGCCGTGTCGGATTGGTGGATTGGGTTGCTGCACCGGTGGACCGCCGTTGGTGTTGCAGGTGTTCGCTGCCTGACGTTGGATGGTGTCCCCCCGTCCTTCTGGCGGCGCCTGACCCACGCATGCCCAGAAACATTGTTTCTGGCCTGGACGCCCGGGGTTAGTCGCGAAGCGCTGGCCAATTTTGCAGAATGCGGGTTCGATCTAACGTGCTCGTCGGCCGGATGGTGGGATGGCAGGGCAGAATGGCTTGTGGAGGAGTTGGCCGTACTGCCGTGGATCGGACCGGCTCTCGCAGGCCCCGAACCATCCTTTTTACACAGGCTCGTGAGCCGGCTACCGCACGATGCCGACATTCCCTTGGCTTATCGCCAGGCGCTCGGGATCGCGGCGGCGACCGGTGCCGGTTTGTTCATACCTATGGGCTTCGAATACGCTGCCCGGAAGCCATTTGATGCCGCCCGCGCCACGCCTGCCGATATGGAAGCAGCTCGACAAGAGGCTCTCGTTGATCTCGCGGATGACATCGAAGCCGCGATCCGGACAACTTCGGCGTTGCCTCCTCCGAGGGCGGTCCGGACGCTGACAGGCGCCGGCGCTCCCGTAACCGCGTTAATCCGACTTGACGCGCCCGATATTCGGTTAGCCAAATCGGCATCGCTGATCTTGATTAATCCAGATCTGCTTAGGCCAGCTGCATCACCTGTTCTTCACGGAGCACTGCCGCCGTCGGCAGGTGTTGCGTTGGTGGCCGGCGATGCAGCGACAGCCGAGCTTCGACCTGGCGAGATCCGCATCGTTCCGTGCCGGCGCACCGCGCCGATCACAGGTCGTGCCCTAACTCTGGCGCGTCCATGGGCCGAATCAAACCGTCTCGCCGTGGAGAATGTGCAACCGACAGTTCTGGACGGGGATTTCCCGGCGAAAACGGTAATTGGTCGTGATTTGATCATCAGCGCCGATGTTTTCGGTGACGGTCACGACGTGCTTGCCGCCGCCGTTCTCTGGCGTCCGGCCGACGAAACCGCTTGGCAGCGCATCCCCATGCGCGGCCCTGAGAATGATCGCTGGAAAGCGGCGATCTGTCCGGATCGTATTGGGCTCTATCAATTCGCGGTGGAGGGCTGGTGGGACCAATGGGGTACTTTCATCCACGACCTTCACGCAAAGGTCGCCGCAGGTCAGAGGGTCACGCTTGAATTGGAGGAAGGTCGCCAACTGGTCGTGCAGGCCCTGACGCACGCCGAAGGTGATGCGCGCGTGCGCCTGCAGGCCGCGCTGACAGGACAGCCTGAACTGGAGATGCTCCTCGACCCTAAGCTTGCAGCTGCGATGCACAAAACGGACGAAAGGCTATTTTCGACGATCAGCCCGGTGTACTCGGTACGGGTTGATCGCC
>DAICYU010000158.1:5770-8114 GCA_027311485.1 Acetobacteraceae bacterium | reverse complement strand
GGCAATGTTGCGCTGTTTTCGCACGGCCAGGTCGGGGCGGTTCTGGCCGCGCGATGGATCGGGCTGACGGTAATCCATGCGGAACATTTCTCGCTCGGCCCGGCGTCGCTGAGTATTCTCTCGCACAATCCGCACCACCCCAAGGTGCGCATCATCGAACTCTGGAACGCCGCACCGGCTTCCCTGCTGAGTGACCGATAGGGCCGGTGGCTGAAGGTTTGTAAGACCGCCCCGCTTGAGGGAGGCGGGCGGCAATCATGCGTCGGGCGCCGCCCGGAGTCCGTCAGACTCTGTTGGCAGGGTCGAGCGTCGTTCGCCCTTGCGTGATGCCGGCCTGGATCATGATCGGGTCAGGTTGACCCGATCATGATCTGGAAGTCTTTGTTTGATCGCATGATTTACGCTTTCCGGCTTTCAGCCTCAGGCAATCATACTCTAAGCAATCCCGAGACGTCGGAAGACGGGCAGCTTCACGATATCCAGAATGACGGCGAAAGCCGCCGCGGCTGCCAGCGTGCCGGCAACGACCCAGGCTGGCAAGGGCGCCATCGCGATCCCGGCTATGGCCAGTGCCGAGGCGATCGCGATATCGACAACCGACGATACAGCCAGCCAGATGCTCGGACGGGAGCCCCACATATGGCGGCGTTGACGAATGGCGTAGATGATCGCCTGGCTTCCGAACACCAAGGCGGCAAACGCAAGCGTTCGTAACGCATCGATCCCGAGGCCCATCTCAAAGTGGCCAACCGCAAGAACGCCACTGCAGAAGGCCAACTGGCAAAGCGACATGATGACTCCCGCAATCGTCAGGCTGCCAATGCGCCATGTGTTGGGGAGTGGAGACGGCCGGACGTTGTCGGTGGTCAATGACATTGCCAGGAAATCACCGGCGACCATGACGATGACCATGAGCAGCGGCGTCAGGATCGCGCGTCCTGTCATGAGCAGACCAATGATCAGGAACAGCACCGTTACGATTTTCTTGATAATTGAGTTCAGCGTGTAGGTCAGGATGCGTTGGAACGTGACGCGGCCTTCCTTGACGGCTGCGACGATTCCGGCGAGGCCGGGCTCCGTGAGCACCATGCCGGCCGCCGATTTGGCGACATCGGTCGCCGTCGAGACCGCTACCCCCATCTGGGCCTGGCGCAATGCCGGTGCGTCATTGGCGCCGTCGCCGCACATGCCGACTGTGTGCCCACCCGTCTGGAACGCCTTGACGAGCGTGTATTTGTCCTCCGGCAGGACGCCTGCGAAGACAGCGAATTGTTCAGGAGAGACAGCCTCCGGGATCGGCCCTGGCGGGCAGACGGCGCCGTCAAGCCCCACCGCCTTCGCCACGATGGCCGCCGTCGTCGGCGCGTCACCCGTGACCATCACCGTGCGCACGCCCAATCCGCGCAGTTCGGCAATCAGCCCGACCGAGTCCGCGCGCGGCGGATCACTGAGTGCGATGAGTCCCGCGAGCTTCATTGCGGTCGCCGGCCCGGCGGCGACCGCCAACACGCGAAAGCCCTTGCCTTCAAGTTCCCTGGCAGCGGCGGTTGTGGCCGGGGCCGGCTGGGCAAGCGCGCTCACGACGGCGAAGGCGCCCTTCACGATACGCTGCGGATTTCCGGCAATATCCGTCGCGGTCGCCTCGGACATCTTCCGGGCTGGATCGAACGCGGAAAACTTGACCAACTTCGGTGCATCAGGGACGGATGATCCCGCCGCTGCCGCGCGAATGGCGCCGTCGACCGGGTCCTGCCCGCCGTCCGAGCTGGCCAGCGCCGCCAGTGTCAGAACGTGCGCCTCATCGAAACCGGGCGCCGGGCGAACAGTCGTCACCGTCAGGGCGTTTTGGGTCAGAGTGCCGGTCTTGTCGGCGCACAGCACGACCATTGATGCGGCTTCATCGACGGCGGACAGGCGGGTGGGAAGGACTCCGCGCTTTGCCAGAGATCGCGCGCCAATTGCCGACGCCAGGGTGAAGGTGGCCGGCAGCGCAACGGGTATCGATGCCAGGACGGCTGTCAGCACGAGCGGGATGATCTCGGCGACCGGCATGTCGAGATACCACGCATAGGCCACCAGCAGCACGATGACGACGCCGTTGAAGGCGGCAAGATTGCGCACCACGCGCAGAACCGCCTTTTGTTGGGAGCTTACGACGTGGGCGGTACGAACGAGTTCGGCGGTACGGCCGAATTTGGTGCGTTCGCCGGTTGCCGTCACCTCCGCCTCGGCCTCGCCACGCCGAACCAGCGCCCCGGCAAAGGTTTGAACGCCGGCATCGGCTTCGATCGGCACGGATTCACCGGTCAGCATGGACTGATCGAGCAGGACTTCGCCGGCTGTG
>DAICYU010000158.1:0-5760 GCA_027311485.1 Acetobacteraceae bacterium | reverse complement strand
ACCACGGCGCCCAGCGAGAGCTTCACCAGATCGCCCGGGACCAGGTCCGTGGCGGGTACGGTTTTCCATGCTCCGTCGCGTTTGACCGAGGCGGACAGCGCAAGCCGCGACTTCAACGCGGCGAGCGTCGCCTGGGCTCGGCTTTCCTGGAGAAGGCCCAGCGCGGCGTTGAACACCAGGAGGAGCGCGATGATCGCAGCCTCGATATATTTGCCGAGAACGAGTTCGAGCACGATCGCCGCTTCGAGCATCCACGGCACCGGCGCCCAGAACTTTTCGAGCGCCATGCGAAACGGATGCATGCTCGTGTCAGGCATCGCGTTCGGGCCGATTGTCTGCAGCCGGCGTTGGGCTTCGGCACTCGTCAGACCGCGCGGCAGAGCCGATACCACGCTGGCTGCCGGCTTTGCGGGATTTCCGGCACCGCGCGGAGGTGCAGATTGCTGAATAGTCATCCTGCTGTACCTCAACTTGAAACGACCCGCGCCGCCGCCGGTGTTGTGACTTGTGTCGCCATGGACTGTACTTCTACGGGGGCGAAAATCCGGTACGCAAGAAGCTTGACGCGATCATTCAGGAAGAACCATGCCAGCGCATAAGCCCAGACGAACAATCCCCAGCGCCAGCCGAGGGGCGTCATGAAGACGCCATAGACCGCAATCAGCGTTGCCAGCGCTTGTGTGCCGAGGACCGCGCCCAACAGAACGCGCGCGGGACGGATCGACCAGAACGGACCACGTGTGCGGGTCAGAAAGATCGTCAGATGTCCGGCCACGGACAGCATGAGATACATCAGCGTCTGGAGATGAGGACGGTCGAGGTGGAAGACCTGGCCGCCGAGGTAGAACAGACCAAAGGCTGCGATCGGCCCAATCACGCCCAGGACCGTGGCGATTTCCAGAACAAGGCGCATGTTCCAGGCCTCGGGCTGGTCTCTGTACTTCACGTTGTCATAGGCGATCGACAGGATGGCGCCGTCATTGAGAAGCGCCAGCATCACGATCATCACCGCCGTCAGCGGGTAGAAGTTGAAGATCAGGATCGACAGGGTCATGAACAACAGCACGCGCAGCGTCTCGGCGATGCGGTAGATCGCGTAGCTGTTCATCCGCTGGAATATCTTTCGGCTCTCCTTGATCGCATCGATGATCACCGATAGCCCCGGCGTCATGAGCACGATGGCCGCCGCGGCGCGCGCCGCATCCGTCGCCCCCGAAACGGCGACGCCGCAGTCGGCCTTCTTCAGTGCGGGGGCATCGTTCACCCCGTCACCGGTCATGCCGACGATGTGGCGACCCTGCTGCAGCACGTCCACGATGTGGAATTTGTGTTCCGGGAACACCTGGGCGAAGCCGTCCGCCTGCTCGATCGACGCCGCCAGCGCCGCCGTTTCATGGCGCTTGCTGTCGCCGAACCCGCTGGCATCGAGGATGTTTGTTCCCATCCCCAGCTTTTTCGCGGTTTCCCGGGCAATGGCCAGGGCATCACCGGTGACCATTTTAACGCTGACCCCCATCTGCCGGGCCGTCGCAATAGTGGCCTTGGCATCGTCGCGGGGTGGATCGAACAGCGGTAGCACGCCCAGAAACTGCCATGTCCCATCTGCACCGGCACGCGCCACGCCCAGCGATCGGAAACCCCGCGAGGCGAAATCATTGACGGCCTTGTCGACACCGTCTTTGACCTGCGCCGCATTGGCCGACAACGCCAGGATCACCTGCGGCGCGCCTTTCGTGGTTTTGAACTCTTTTCCGTCCGGGCCTCTGACCGTGGCCTCGGTGCACTTGTGCACCGGGTCGAATGGCTGGAAATGGACCACTTTGTAGTCCTTCAACGCCTGGTCACTCTTCAGCCCGCCCAGCACGGCCAGATCGATTGTGTCCTTGTCATCGGCGCGCGACGCCAAGGCAGCGCTGAGAATGACCTGATCGGCGGGGATGCCGTTGATGCTGAACGGATCGCCGAGCGTCAGCTTGTTCTGCGTGAGCGTGCCGGTCTTGTCGGAGCATAATATGTCCACGCCAGCGAGCTCCTCGATGGCCGACAGCCGCGTCACGATCGCCTCCCGTTTGGCAAGGAGGCGCGCTCCGACCGCCATGGTCACTGAAAGCACCGTCGGCATCGCAACGGGGATCGCAGCGACCGTCAGCACCAGCGCGAACTGCAACGTCGTCAGGATCGGATCGCCGCGGAGGATCGCGACGGCAACGATCACCGCCACCAGAGCCACCGCCAGGATGATTAGATAGTTGCCGATCTTCAGCACGGCGCGTTGGAAATGGCTGGTGGTGTGTGCCTCCTGCACCAGTTCCGCCGTCTTGCCGAAGTAGGTCTTCCCGCCGGTGGCATAGACCAGGGCGCCGGTTTCACCCTGACGAATGATCGAGCCGGAAAATATGGCCTCACCGGGCTTACGTGTGGCGGGCAGCGACTCGCCCGTCAGAGCGGATTGATCCACCTCGATCGAATCGCCGTCCAGCAATCGCGCATCGGCAGGTACGATGTCGCCAAGGCGCACGCGGATGACGTCGCCCGGCACCAGTTCGCGCGCCGCTGGGGTGACCCATTTCCCATCGCGTTTCACGCGGGCCTGGATCGCCAGCTTCGCCTTCAGGGCAGCGATCGCGTTACCCGCCTGGTGCTCCTCCCAGAAACCGACAACCGCATTGGCTACGAGCAGCAGCAGGATGATGCCGAAATCCGGCCAATGGCGGGCGACCGCCGACAGAACCACGGCCGCCTCGATCATCCAGGGAATGGGACCCCAGAAGTAGGAGAGGAATTTCAGGATCTCGTTGGTTTTCTTTTCCTCGATCTCGTTGGGGCCGTATTGGCCAAGCCGCTTCTGTGCCTCGGCCTGCGTAAGGCCGTCCGGCGACGACGCCAGTTTTGTCAGCAATTCCGGCATGGGAAGGGATTTCAAGGCTTCGTTCGGATCGGCCTTCGCTTTCGGCTTGGAAGGGGTGGTCTGGGGCAGGGTGTCGCTAGTCGTCATGACAGGCACCTCCTTCAGGGGCGTATAAGCGCCAGCGTATGCTGCGCGGTCATCAGTTCTTCGTTCGTGGGGATGACCCAGGCCGCCACGACGCTGTCCGTCGTGGACATGCACGGTCCGTTGGATGCGTTGGCCTGCTCGTGCAGCTCCACGCCAAGCCACGTCAGTGTGCCGCACATCGCGGCGCGCACCGAAGCCGAGTGCCCGCCGATGCCGGCGGTGACCACCAGGGTATCCAGACCGCCGCATATGGCGGTGTAAGCGCCGACATATCGCGTCATCGCATGGGCGAAATAGTCCACGGCCGCGATCGCGGCCGGCCCTTTGCCTTCTGCAGGATATGAACGGCGCCGCTGGTGCGGGAGCGCCCCAGCAAGCCAGACACGCCCGCGAAACCCATCATCGTCGCGACGCTCTTTCCGTCGAGCATGGCGCATGCTTCAGATCGGATTCCCATTTCCGGATTGCCTGGGCGTACGGGGACTCGCGATCCGTTTCGCCACGACGGCGTCTGCGACCTCCGGCAATGGTGCACGCCGCAAATACTGGCGGCGCCGTCGGGCGGTCACGCGTCCATGCCGGAAACCCTCAATGGGGCGCCTTTCAGGGGCGACGTGCGATCGGCGCCGTTGGCGCCAAGCGGCTTGCCGGCCTTCTCAAGCAGCTCGAGGAACGGCCTGACAATGTCGATCGGCATCGGAAACACGACCGTTGAGTTCTGCTCAGCGCCGATTTCCGTGAGTGTCTGCAAATAGCGCAACTGCATCGCGGCCGGGACGCTTCCGAGGATCTGGGCGGCATTGACCAGGGTTTGCGACGCCTGGAACTCGGCCTCCGCATGGATGACCTTGGCGCGACGATCGCGCTCTGCCTCGGCCTGTTTGGCGATGGCCCGCACCATGTTGTCGGTCAGCTCGACCGTTCTGATCTCGACATTGCTGACCTTGATGCCCCAGGTTTCGGTTTGGGCGTCGAGAATGCTCTGCACATCGGCGCTGAGCTTCTTTCGCTCAGAAAGCATGGCGTCGAGCTCATGCTGGCCGAGAACGGCGCGCAATGTGGTCTGCGCGAGCATGTTGGTGGCGGGAAGATAGTTTTGTACGTGAATAATCGCCCGCTCGGGATCGACGACATTGAAATACAGTACGGCATCGACCTTCATCGAGACGTTGTCGCGCGAGATGACGTCCTGGCTTGGGATCTCGATGACTTGAATGCGCAGATCGACCCGTACCATCTCCTGGAGGAAGGGGAGCAGCAGCACGAGTCCCGGTCCCCGGACCCTTTGAAAGCGCCCGAGGGTAAAGACAACGGCACGTTCATATTCTCGCAGGATTTTAATCGTGGCTGCGATCAGAACAAAAGCCGCCACGACCAGAACGGGGATAATATAGAGAAGCATTGCATCGCTCCTTTCAGACCGAGCAGAAGACATTCAAAGCGATCGAAGGCCGATCCGCGGCGTTGCCCGATCGGAGCGCCGTCCGTCCGGCGGCGGCGACGTAACGCATCAGCCAACCCTACAATGCGATTCACACTACGCGCGGCTGCCGCCCCGCGTCAGGCTCGGAAACTACTCAGCGACCGGCATGCGGGATTGCGGCGGCACCCGGGGCGATGAGTGGATAATTGGTATCCTTCGAAACAGAAGCGGTGCCAATGATGCCTGATTGACTGGCAGATTGCCTTGCAGCGGCGCCTGTATTGTGTCGACGCCTGTGCGGGCCGAGGTTCAGGCCAGCGAGCCGGGCGGGCCATCCGGCTCTGCCGCGAGCGCCAGGCGGGCCAGCGCGGGAAGCGATTTGGCATTGGTCTTTCGCATGATCTGCGCCCGATGGTTTTCCACTGTGCGCTGGCTGAGGCCGAGGTCGGCGGCGATATTCTTGCTCGGATGGCCGGCGAGGACCATCTCCATGATCTGGCGCTGCCGCGGCGTCAGCTTGCCGATATGCGCTGAAGCGTCCTGCTGCCAGGCAAGGAGCTTCGTCTCATCGTGCGACCGCTCAAGGGCGCGTTCCACGCCGGCCAGCAATTCGTCACGGGTGATCGGTTTCTCGATGAAGTCCGACGCGCCCGACTTCATGGCCTGGACGGCCATCGGCACGTCGCTGTTCCCGGTGATCATGATTGCCGGCAATCGATCGCCGTCGGCATGCAGCCGCTGCAGCAATTCGAGGCCGGTCATTCCCGGCAGATAGGCATCCACCAACAGGCATCCCTGTCGGCCGGGACGGTAGGCTTCAAGGAACGCCTCGCACGTCGCGAAATCCTCCACAGTGCGGCCGTCGGCCTCAAGCAAGGCACGGATGCCTTCGCGCACGTTATTGTCGTCATCGACGACAAAGATGACGGGCGCTTCCCCAGGCAGGTCGGGGTCCGGCCGGCGCGCGACGTGGGGATGCGATTCGTGTGAAGGGACGGGAAGCAGCCGCTGGATAGCCTGCAAGACTTCCGCAGCCTTGACCGGTTTATTCAGCTGCACACAATCCTCGGCGGCAATTCGTCGCAGGGTGTCAGTCGATATGTCGCCCGTGAGAATGACAACCGGAATCCGGTGATGGAGTGCTTCCCTCACCTTCGCGGCGGCGAGAAACCCGTCCATGCCATTCGGCAGATTGTAATCCGCGAGAACGAGGTCGGGCCGGAAGCCACCGTGAGCGACCAGTTCAACCGCGGCGAAGCCGTCGGCCACCACCGCCGGATGATGGCCCTCCTCCACAAGGACCATTCCGAGCATTTCGCGCACCTCTCTGTCGTCCTCAATC
>DAICYU010000157.1 GCA_027311485.1 Acetobacteraceae bacterium | reverse complement strand
CCGCTGACGCTGCTGCTGAACTGGCGGCTGGCGCTGGCGCTGATCGCGCTGGTGGTGGTGTTTGGCGGGCTGACCGCGATGGTGATCCGCAAGACCGAGGCGAAGCAGAAAGGCGCGGAAAAATACCACAACAATCTGGCCGCGACGGCGCAGGACGTGTTCGCCAACGTCACGGTGGTGCAGGCGTTCCGCTGCCTGACGGCGGAGCGGCGTGCCTTCGCCGATGTGCAGCAGCAGGTGATCGACCATCAGTTTCCGGTGCTGGCCTGGTGGGCGCTGGTCAACATCCTGACGCGCAGCGCCAGCACGGTGGCGATCCTGTCGATCGTGGTGCTGGGCACCATCCTGCACCTGCGCGGCCAGGCCGAGGTGGGCGACGTCGTCAGCTTCATGGGCTTCGCCAGCATGCTGATCGGCCGGCTGGACGGGCTGGTAGCCTTCATGTCGCGGCTGTTCGCGGCAATCCCGACGCTGGATGAGTATTTCGCGGTGATCGACGCAAACAGCACGGTGCCGGAAGCGGCCGATGCCATGGACCTGCCGGCCGGCCCGGGTGAGGTGCGGTTCGAGGATGTCGGCTTCGCCTATCCGAAATCCGCCGCGATCCTGTCGGACGTGAGCTTCACCGCGCAGCCCGGGCAGGTGGTGGCGCTGGTCGGGCAGACCGGTGCGGGTAAATCCACCGCGATGAGCCTGCTGCAACGGCTGTGGGACCCGGTGGCCGGGCGGATCAGCATCGACGGGCATGACCTGCGGGACATCACCCTGGACAGCCTGCGCGGGTCGGTGGGCGTGGTCTTCCAGGACAGCCTGCTGTTCAACCGCTCGATCCGCGAAAACCTGCTGGTGGGCAAGCCGGACGCGACCCAGCCGGAACTGGAGGCGGCCTGCCGGCTGGCCGAGGCGCACGAGTTCATCATCCGGCAGCCGGAGGGGTACGACACCCTGGTGGGTGAGCGGGGCACCACCCTGTCGGGCGGGCAGAAGCAGCGGCTGGCGATCGCGCGGGCGCTGCTGAAGAACCCGCCGATCCTGATCCTGGATGAGGCCACAAGCGCGCTGGACGGTGCGACGGAGGCCAAGGTGACACGGGCGCTGAAGGCACTGATGGCCGGGCGGACCACGTTCGTCATCGCCCACCGGCTGTCCACGGTGCGGGACGCGGACTCGATCCTGGTGTTTGACAGCGGCCGGGTGGTTGAACGGGGCACGTTCGAGAAACTGGTGCGGCTGGGCGGGCGGTTCGCCGAACTGGCCTCGGGCCAGCTGGTGCCGCCGGTGCCGTCGAACGACCTGGCTGCACTGCCTTTGGCGGCGTGACGTTGGGGAAGGTTGAAGGCACGGGCTGGCGCGACCCGGCCCCGAAGGATCGGCATACGACCACCGCCGCAGGGGGCTGTCCGGCCCGCTGCGGCGCAGGCTCTTACGGCATGATCGTGTCCCGGCCGGCGGCCTTGGCCGCATACAAGGCCGCGTCAGCATCATCGAGCAGGGCGCGCAGCCCCGCAGCTTCCCCAGGCCAATAGGTTGCCACCCCGGCACTGAACGTAACGACGCCGCCGAGGTGGTCTGCCTGTGGTGCCGCCAGCAGGCGCACGGAGCGCCGCATCGCATGCGCAACGGCGCGTGCCTGCCCCGCATCGGCGCCGGGCAGGACAACGACGATTTCCTCCCCGCCGTAGCGGGCGGCAAAGTCGCTGGCGCGCCGCAGGCAATTCCGGATCGTGTTGGCGACGGCACGCAGGCATTCGTCGCCCGCGAAATGGCCATGATAGTCGTTGTAGGCTTTGAAATGGTCGATATCGATCATGATGACCGACAGGGGCTGTCCCGACCGCTCCGCACGGCGCAGCTCCTGCTCCAACCTGGCATCGAAGGCGCGGCGGTTCGGCAGGCCGGTCAGACCATCCTGCAGCGCCTGCTGCTCCAGCATACGGGTGGCCTTGGCAGCTCGGCGTCCCAGCGTGATGACGACAATCAGGACACAGCCGAGGATGATGGCGTGGGTGCGCAGTTCGGTGCGCCAGGAACTCTGGATGTCCCACTCCGACTGCGCGACCAGCACGGTCAGCGGAAACAAGCCGAGACGGCTGTAGGCGCCGCGGCGGCGCACGCCATCCACGACGGATGTAAAAGTAACGGTGCCCGCATCCGGATGTCTGCGCAACTGCACACCGAGTTCGCCTGAACCGGCCACGGCCCAGGACGCGACGTCCTCGGGCATTGGCGGGCTGCGGACCAGAAAGGTGCCATCGTCGGCGAACAGGGAGATGATCCCGCCGGATTTTGCCTGCACCTGATCGAACAGATGCTGGAAGAAGCTCATGGCAACACTGGTGACGACGACGCCGGCGAAGCTGCCATCGGGATTGTCGATGCGGCGTGTCACGGTCACGTTGATGGTACCGTCCACCTTGCTTTTGATCCGCTCACCCAGCAGGGGACCGCGATCCGTGTGCGTGGCGTGGAAGCGGAAATAGTCCCGCTCTGCATAGTTCAGGCCCACTGGATGCGCGACCAGCGACTTGACGATCGCATTCCCGCGACTGTCCATAATGCCCATTTCGTGGATGGCGGGCAGCGCCGCGGCCAGCGAGGTCATCAGATGGTACAGCCGGGTTCGGGCCTCCGGCCCGGTCCCTTCAGCCTCCACCCGTTCAACCAGGCTGGCGACGATCGTGTCGGCTGTCACCAGGGTTGTCTCAGCCTGCTCCGCCATCGAACGGGCGGTATTCTGCGTCACGATCTCATTGCGTCGGATGTTGTCCCGGTACACCTGGTGGGACTGCCAGGCCTCGGTCCCGATCAGGGCGACGCAGACGCAAACAATCAGGCTGACTGTGCCGCTGCGCAGACCCACGTTTCGCGCGGGCGGGCGGTCCTTCAGGAAGGAGGCAAAGGTCCGGCGCCGAGGCGAGCTCATTTTTTTCAGCCTTTGGCCAGCGTAGGCATGATTTTTGGCCAACGACTGCATGGATCAGCACGTTCCGGGACAAACAGGGCGACACGATTTCTACACAATTTATCGCTTCCGTATCAACCCTGACTGTATCCCTTACTGCGAAAATACGTCTTATCGGCGCTCCTGTTTCAGGGAAGTTTCAAAACAATACAGCGTCGCATATATTGCGTCGCCACACTACGAAGCCAGACGATGTTCGGTTTCGCTGTCCAATGGTCGAGCGGGGCCGGTCGCCGGTGCGGCGTCCCAAAGCATTTTTCTTGCAGCCAGCCGACCATGAAGTGTTTGCGTAACCTTTCCGAAAGCCGTTATATCAACTTTCTGTGTCAGGTGTGGATCGTCGCCCCGTCGGCAAGGACCCGTGCAATTTTGGATATGAATCCACTCTGCGACATGCTGGCCAGGACAGCGTGCATGGCGAATTTCCCGGCCCTGTATGATGCTGTGCCGGTTGGCCTGTGTATCATCGATTCTGGTCTGCGCTTTGTCAGCATCAACCGGATGATGGCGGCCATGGTTGGGCGCCCGGCCCAGGATGCCATCGGCCGCAACCTGACCGAGGTTACGCCCGGAGTCGCCGACCAACTCATGATCCACCTGCGCCGGGCATTGAGCGGGGAACGGGTGACGGACGTCGAGCTTCGGGGCATGGATGCGGCTGCCTTCTGCGAAGGCCGCGTATTCCTGGTGTCGCTGGAGCCTTTGCGTCCTGACGGCCAGATCGTTTCCTGCGTCCTGTGTTCGGCGGTCGACATAACTGACCGCATCCAGGCCGAGCGGGCGCTTTGGGAACACCAGGAGCGTCTTGCCAACCTGATCGAGCAGGCCGCGGTTGGCATCTTGCAGGCCGATCTGACCGGGCGGGTTCTGCTGGTCAACGACCGTTTATGCGATCTTGTCGGGCGCAACCGAAAATCCCTTCTGGGCAGCCTGATTCAGGTGATCACCCATCCGGATGACGCGGCGCGAAATGCCGCCATGTTCGCACACCTGGTCAAAACCGGCGAACCGTTTGAGATCGAGAAGCGATATGTCAGGCCCGACGGTTCGATCGTCTGGGTGAAGAACTACGCGTCCGCTGTCCACGACCCGGCCGGGCGCCCGCAGTTCATCGTTGCGATCACGCAGGACATCACCGAGCGCAAGCAGGCGGAAGCGGCGCGCCAGCAAAGCGAGGATCTGCTGCGGCTGGCCACCGAGGGCGCCGGCGTCGGCATATGGGAGGTGGATCGCATCCGCGGCGTGGGCCGCTATTCGCCCCTGGCGATGCAACTGGTCGGCACCGATTGCCCGACCTTCATCGCCGCGGACTGGACGCAGATGGTGCATCCGGATGACCGGGCCATGGTCGTCCAGGCATGGAACCGGGTCCTGGAGGAAGGCGCGCCCTATGCGCCGGAATTCCGTACTGCCGCCCCCGCGCCGGACGGGGGCGAGCGCTGGCTGCTCTCGCGTGGACGGCTGGAGTGCGACCAGGCCGGCCGGCCCGTGCGCTCCGCCGGTGTATTCCTGGACGTCACCGCCCGGCGGCGCGCCGAAATCGCGCAACGGGAAAGCGAGGATCGGCTGGCCCGCGCCATCGCCGCGGCGCGCATCAGCGCGTGGGAGTGGGATGTCGCGACCGACCAACTGCATGTCGCGGCCGGCTTCGATGATCTTTTCGGCAACCCGCCCGAGCCGCCGCGGACGATGGGCGCGGCCCTGTTCGCCGTCCACCCGCAGGATCGCGACAAGGTCAGGGCGGCGGTCGAACAGGTTCTGTTGGCGGACGGCGTCGATAGCCACGAGGTCGAATTCCGGGCCGCCCTGCCGCACGATACCGACCGGTGGCTGCGCGCCTGGGGACGTGCCGAACGGGGTCCGGATGGCCGCGTTATCCGCCTGATCGGCGTCACGCACGACATCACCGAACGACGGGTGGCCGAGCAGAGGATCATGTACCTGGCGTATCATGATCCGTTGACGAATTTGGCGAACCGCCGGCTGTTCCATCAACGCCTGGAACAGGCGCTGGCAGGTCTGCGGCCCGGCGAGCAGCTGGCGCTGCACTGCCTGGACCTTGATCAGTTCAAGGGCATCAACGACACGCTGGGGCATCCCGTCGGCGACGCCCTGCTGCGCCAGACCGCGGACCGGCTGCGCGGCTGCATCGGCCGCGATGATCTGGTTGCCCGCCTGGGCGGGGATGAGTTCGCCATTATCCAGAGCGGTGTCCGCTCTCGCGAAGACGCCGCCGCGCTATCCCGGCGCGTGACCGAGGCGCTGGATGCCGTGTCCGATATCGGCGGCCAACGGGTGATGATGGGCGTCAGCGCCGGGATCGCCCTGGCAGGCGGAAACCTGGCGGACGGTCATGAGATGATCGCCAGCGACCTGGTGAAGAACGCCGACATCGCCCTGTATTACGCCAAGGCCGAAGGCGGCGGTGCCATCCGTTTCTTCGAGCCGGCAATGGATGATGCTGTCCGCAAAAAGCAGGAATTCAAGCTCGGGCTGCGCTCAGCGCTCAGCCGCGGGGAGCTTGAGTTGCACTTCCAGCCGCTGGTTGCGCTGCGGAGTGGTGCGGTCACCTGCGTCGAGGCGCTGACGCGTTGGCGCCATCCAGTGCGCGGCTGGGTGATGCCGGCGGATTTCATTCCGGTCGCCGAGGAAACCGGCCTGATCGCGCCGATTGGGGAGTGGGCGCTTCGCGCCGCCTGCCACGAGGCCGTCAGCTGGTCGCAGCCGATCCGGGTGGCGGTGAACCTGTCCCCGGTCCAGTTCCGTGACCCTGGCCTGGTGCCGGCGGTGACAAGCGCCCTGACAGAATCGGGCCTGGCGCCCGGGCGGCTGGAGTTGGAAATCACCGAATCGGTACTGCTGGACGACAATGAGGCCAATCTCGCGATCCTGCACCAACTCCGCGCCCTTGGCGTGCGGATCGTGCTGGACGATTTCGGCACCGGCTTTTCCTCGCTCAGCTACCTCCTGCGGTTTCCCTTCGACAAAATCAAGATCGACCGCTCCTTCGTGGTCGGGCTGCCCGGGCAGGACCAGTCCTTCGCGATTGTCTGCGCCATCGTGAGCATGGGCCGGAGCCTGGGCATCGCGATCGCGGCCGAGGGCGTGGAAACGGCGGAGCAGCTCGACGTTCTGCGCAGCCGGGGCTGCAATGAGGCGCAAGGCTACCTGTTCAGCCGTCCGGTGCCCGCTTGCGACCTCCCTGCCCTGCTCGAACGCCTGCGGCCCGCGACCGAACTCGTCGCCTGACAGTCACCGCGCGATTGTTTCGACCATCATCGTGTCGAGCATGAACGAGCCGTCGGCTTCGATGGCGAAGTGGGCCCGGGTTTCCGCCGACGCGGCGGCCTGCAGCGACCGGATCGCCTGCACATGCAGGTCCGGCGTGCGCATCCGCGCCGTCCAGGTGGCGAAGTCCATGCGTATCCGCCATGTCCGAACGGCACGCACCACGAAGCCGGCGCGCACCACGGCGGCGATCCATTCCGCGGGCGTGTAGTTGCGCACGTGGGACGTGTCGCGCAGCAGTTCCACCGCCTGAAGATGGGTGTCGAGCAACGGCACCCCGGGCGCGCAGGCGTCGATGAACACGGCCGGCGCGCCTTGCTTGAGGACGCGGTGCGCCTGACGCAGGCCGGCATCGAAATCGCGCCAGTGATGCGCCGAGTACCGGCAGCCGACGAAATCGAAGCTGCCATCGGCGAACGGCAGCTGTTCGGCAGCGGCCTCGACCGTTTCGACGTTGGCAATACCCCTGTCGCGGGCCGTCGCCGCCACTGTCGCCAGCATTTCGGCTGACAGGTCGAGGGCCGTGACCGTGCCGGCATGGCGCGCCATCAGGTAGGCGACGTGGCCGCCGCCGGTGCCGAGATCGAGCGCCCGGGCCGGGCGGATATCCCGGATGATCGCTTCAAGGGCCTCCAGGTCCGCGCCCTGCGCGTGCACCGGGCTGGCGACATAGGCGCTTGCGCGCGGTCCGAACTGGGCATCCACCACCTTGTCATGCGCTCGTTCCATCATTCCCTCCTTACGTTCGCGACCAGGATGCCCGGGATTTAGACTGTTACAAGATGGTCTTTATCCTAGTATAAGCAATCCCATGCTGGATGCGGATCAACGACGGCTGCTGGGTGAATTCGTCCGCGCGCATCGGGAGCGTGCGCGCCCCGACGGCGTAGGCGGGCGCCGGCGGACCCCGGGCCTGCGGCGGGAGGAGCTTGCCGCGCGCGCCGGGATCAGCGCGACGTGGTGCGCGTGGATCGAGCAGGGCCGCACCGTGCAGGCGTCGCCGGGGGCGTTGGGGCGGCTGGCGCTGGCACTATCGCTGTCGCCGGCGGAACGCGCCTACCTGTTCGAGCTTGCGGGCCGGCTGGACCCCGAGGCGCCGCCGGAACCCGCCGCGGATGCGCCGGCTTCGCTGCGCGCGGTCGTCACCGCGATCGATCATCCTGCCTATGGCCTCGATCGCCTATGGAACGCCTGCTGCTGGAACCGCGCCGCCGCTCGGCTGTTCCGCGGCTGGCTGGATGGCGACCATCAACGCAACCTGCTGCGGTTCGTGTTCCTGCACGACGCCGCCCGCACGCTGATCCCGGAATGGGAGGATCGGGCTCGGCGCCTGCTGGCGGAGTTCCGAGCCGATTACGGCCACAGTTTCCGGGACGCCAGGGTGCGGGGGCTGGTGGACTCGCTGCGCAGGGAGAGCCGCCTGTTCGCCGCGGCGTGGGATGCACAGGGCGTGCAGCACCGCGCGGGCGGGCTGCGCAGCTTCAGACACCCCGATGATGGGGCGTTGGCCTTCGCGCAGCACACATTCAGCCCGTCGGAACGCCCGGACTACAAGCTGGTCATGCTGGTTCCGGTGCTACCGGGCCACGCGCCGGACGCCTGATTTCCGCTCAGGCGTTTGGTGGTTCCGGTACGGATGCAACGTCCGTCTCGCCCTGCGTTGACCCAGCGCATTCCGGCCAGGGGATGCCGTTGTCCTGTACGGCGCCCTCGAAACGCGGCCGGGCGAAGTAGAAGCCTTGCATAAAGCGGATTCCGGCGCCGCGGAGGGCTTCAACCTCCTCGATCCGTTCGACACCTTCGGCAACAACCTTGAAGCCAAATTCGTTGGCGAGGCCGACCATGCTTGCCACGATGGCCAGGCGCATCCGGTCCTGGTCACAGTCCTGCACCAGGGCGCGGTCCAGCTTGACGATATCC
>DAICYU010000156.1 GCA_027311485.1 Acetobacteraceae bacterium | reverse complement strand
AGACAATAAGATCAGATATTTTTAGTTGTGATATAATAATTGTTGTGATATGATACTGTGTCGACCTACATTCCGATATCGTTACGCACATGACGCGGCATTGCGGCAACATACCCGCAGTCACATCTTTTAGTATTATGTCGGAACTGTCGGCCACCTACCGCGGTGCGGGGCTGTAATCCCGCAGCGGATCATTGCCCGGCCACGGCCCCGAAGGATTGATCCGGATGCCGCGGCCACATGCGTGGCCTTCTACAAGTGCATTTGACGCGCCATCATGGCGACAACAGCGCATATCTATGGATCATGCTCACAGCCGGCCCCACCGCCCCGGATCGCATGCGACGACCCTCGAACCTGCTGGCGGACAAGCCTGCGGCGCCGACGGTCGCGCGCGCGCCTGAACCGACACCGCCGCAAAACTACGTGGAGCTGTATGGCCTGTCGAAACCGCCATTCGGCAGTGCCACGGACAAGGCGTCCTATATTCTGTTCTCCGCCCACCGCCGCGCGTTCGAACTGGTCATGGACCACATGCTCAACGGCCATGGCGCCGTGCTGCTGGTCGGCGACGAAGGCGTCGGCAAGACCGAGATGCTGCGCGCCGCCGCCAGTGTCGCCGAAGGGTCAGACCAGGCGGTGCTACGGCTGTTCCGCCCGAAGGACGGCCGCCTGAGCCGAGCCGAGGTGCTGGAAACATTGGGCGGCAAACCCAATGCAACGCGGGAGGATATGCTTCAGGCGGCGTTGAACCCGCCCCGCAAAGCCATTGTCATTGATGATTTCGACCTGCTGCCAAGCGATTGCCTGGCAGATCTGCGCACATTGATGGAGGCGGAGTCGGGTCCCGCC
This sequence comes from Acetobacteraceae bacterium, assembly GCA_027311485.1. GTDB lineage: Bacteria > Pseudomonadota > Alphaproteobacteria > Acetobacterales > Acetobacteraceae > Rhodopila. The sequence continues at coordinate 7,326 of DAICYU010000156.1, read as the reverse complement.
CTGGTGCTAACGGTCTCTGCCGCGCCGCGACGACCCGAAATCACCGCACTGCTCGGCCTTCTCCGCAACACGATCCGCCTGATCCCCATCTCCCCCGCCGAGGCGCAGCAGTTCATCGAGCGATCCCTGTGGATCGCCGGCGGCACAAGCCGGCGCCTGATCGAGCCGGATGCGATGCGGGTCATCATCGGCCGCTCCGGCGGCATGCCGGGCGCGATCGGCCGGATGATGGACGCCGCGCTGACAGCCGGCTTCGCGCGCGGCGATAGCATGATCACCACCCGGACCGTGACCGCGGCCATTGGCGCGCGGACGCCCAGCCACCGGTATGAGCCAACGGGCGATGGCGTCGCGGGACGGGCGCTGCAGATTGTCTCGGTTGGCCTGTTCCTGGCCGGGGTGTCGCTGTTCGCCTACAAGGCAATGCACGGCGTTGCCCCGCCGCCGGCGGATCAGGCTGCCGTACCGGCCGCAACCGCCGCGCCGCCGGCACCAGCCCTGGGCACGAAACCGGCGCCGGCGATCACGCCACTTCCCGCCGATCTGGTTGCCGCCCTGGTCAAGCGCGGCAACGAATCACTCATTCTGGGGGATTTTGCGGCGGCTCGGCTTTTCCTGCAACGGGCCGCCGAGGCCGGCAGCGCCCCGGCGGCACTGGCGCTGGGCAAGACCTATGATCCGAACGAAACGGGTGCGAAAGGCACCCGGCCCGATCCGGCCCGTGCCGCCGACTGGTATCGCAGGGCGGAAAGCCTGGGCGATCCAGCGGCGGCTGGCCTGCTGCAAAGACTGGGACAGCCGGAAAACCCGTAACCCAGTCGTTGGCGCAGGCGCGAACCAAAGCCCGCGTCGGCTACGGCTTGCCGGAAACCTGGTGCATCAGATCAATCTCATTCAACTGGATCGGCTGTTCACGCAACATCGCCTGCAGCTGGGCGCCCAATGCATGTTGCGCCCGTTCCTGCCGCAGCGCCTGCACCAGTTGGGGCCTGACATCGGCCAGTGGCGCGGGGGCGGCGGGCTTGATTGCCAGCAATCGCAGCACGTGCCAGCCGTCCAAACCGCGCACCGGCTCGGTTGTGCCGTTTTCGGACAACGCCGCGACCGCATCCCTGACAGGCGGGATCAACTGATCCTCCCGCAGCCAGCCCAGATCACCACCCTTCGGCGCCGAGACCTTGTCCTGCGAATGTTTCTTCGCCAGTTCCGTGAAATCGGTTCTCGGCTTCATCGCCTTCGCGCGCAGCTCGGCGGCCTTACGCCGAGCCTCGTCCTCGACATCCTTGCTGGCGCCGTGCGGCACTTCAATAACGATCTGCGCCAGGTGAAACTGCCGCGGAATCATGAAGCGCCCCTTGTTGGCTTCATAGGCCGCAGCCACTGTCGCATCGTCCGGGAAACCCGGGTCCGGCGGCACCAGCGATACCAGATAGGATTGCAGGATAACCGCGTCGCGCGCTTCATTGGCGCGGCGGATGACGTCCGGCTTCTGATCCCAGCCCTTGGACCGGGCTTCGGCCAGCATGGCGCGGTTCAACAGACGCTGGCGCACGAAACCTGCCAGGGCCGATGGGCTGCTTTCAACCTGCGCCCGCGCCGCGGGATTAAGTTCGGCGAGCATGTCACGAACCTCGGGCGCCGTTACGCGCACGTCACCACGCTGCGCCACAACGTCGGCGGCCGGCGGATCACCGGCCGCGGTCAGCAGAAGGATGGCGGCAAAGCCAGTCAGCAGGCGGCGGTTCATGGGTGCCCCGCTATCGATCGTAGCGCGAAATCACCGCAATTTATCGTCAGATAATGATACTTCATGAAAATTCTCCAGTCGGCCACAAGCGGCGTGTCCGTCGTGCTGTTTGCCGACTGTTGCCACGATAATGCAATTGTTTTCTGCCAGACACGGGAAAGCAGACACGGGAAAGCAGGCACGGGGGGCCAGAGACTGGAGAATAGAACGGCGGAGGAACATTCACCTACCGGCGGCGCCAGCCGATCCGGCGCGCGGCGCTGGCCAGGGCCGGCAACGCCAGCAGGCGGGTGCGCCGGTCGCCATGCAGCACGGCGATCATTGCGGCGAAGAAGGCACCGTCCTGGGTGGCCGGCGGATTCAGATGCGGACGGAAACGGCCGCGCCTGACCGCGATACTCTTGATAACTGTCATCTCCAGCAAGCCCTCGGCGCCGCGGGTCACGCCGAACCCGCTTCGGCGCCGGCCGCCGAACGGCAGCCGTGGGTCGGCGGTGGGAACGATGACGTCATTGATGACGACACAGCCCGCATCGACACGCGCGGCGAAGTCGCGCGCCTGCGCGTCAGGCCCGAAGATCGCCGCCCCCAGCGCATACGGCGATGCCGCGGCGCGCGCCAGGGCATCCTCGGCGTCACGCACCGGAATCACCGGCGGGGGCGCCGGGCACGAAGCGGCCAGCAACCGCTCCAGCGCCTGGGCCATCTCCACCGGGGCGAAGATCCGGCGCGGCGCGATGCAGGTCTGGCCGTCGTTCAGCCGGGTGCCGTAGGCCACCGCGGCGGCGACAAGGGACAAATCGGCGCCGGGCAGGACGAACACCGGATCGTCGCCGGACAGTTCCATGGTGCAGGGGGTCAGGCGGTCGGCCGCCGATTGCAGCACGGCAACGCCGGTTGCGGCGGCGCCGGTCAGCACAATCTTGTCAAATCCGGCGCGGCTGGCCGCCTCACCGGTCGAGATATCTTCGTCCAGGATCATCAGCACGCCATCCGGCAGCCCGGACCGGCGCAGCATATCGGCAAAGCTCGTCAACGGCGCGGCGCAGCCCATCGCCGGCTTGGCGCAGATGGCGTTGCCGGCGGCCAGCGCCTGCAGGATCTGCACCGCCGGCAGGAACAGCGGATAGTTCGCCGGGGCCAGGATCAGCACGACGCCGCACGGTTCCCGCCGGATCTCGACGCTGACACCGGCCAGCCAGGCGGGTCGGCCGCGCCGGCCGGGACGGCGGGGGGCGAGCAGATGCGCCGCCTGACGTTCCAGAAAGCGGGCTGCTTCGGCCAAAGGAAGCACCTCGGCGGTCAATGTGTCGGCGGCCGGACGGCGCTGGCCGAGGCTGTCTGCCAGGGAAATGGCTTCCGCCGCGATCAGCCGCCGCACCCGGGCAATGACCTGCAGCCGGAGCCCGAGCGGGCGGTCCCGCCAGATGCGGGCCGCCTGGCGGGACCGATCCAGGATATCCGCCATCGAAAGCGCGTCGGTTCCGAACACTGTTCCCCCTTTCAGAACTGATTTGACACCCAAGTTGTGCTTACCCTGGGGAAAGTGAGTGGATGTCACGCAAGGTGCCAAAGATCGCCATTATAGGTGCAGGCCCCGGCGGGCTGGCGAGTGCCATGCTGCTGGCCCATGCCGGTGCCGATGTAACCGTTTATGAACGCCTGGACCACGTGGGTGGACGGTCCGCAACCATCAATGTCCCAGCGGCCGGCGGCAACTTCCGCTTTGATCGCGGCCCCACCTTTTTCCTGTATCCGCGCGTGCTGGAGGACATATTCACCGCATGCGGACGGACGCTTGACGATGAAATCGAGCTGCTCCGAGTCGATCCGCAGTATCGGCTGATCTTCGCCGAGGGCGGCCAGATCGACGCCAGCGCGGACATGGCGAAGCTGGCGGCGGAGGTGGCGAAGTTCTCGGCCGAGGATGCGCAATCCCTGCCCGCCTTCATGGCGGAGAACCGCGCCAAGCTGGCCGCCTTCCGCCCGGTGCTGGAACGGGCGTTCGACAGCCTGACGGACTATCTGTCACCGGCGATGCTGCGCGGGCTGAAGCTGCTGCGGCCGTTCCGCTCGATCGACAGCGACCTGTCGCGGTTCTTCAAGGACCCGCGGGTGCGGCTGGCGTTCACCTTCCAGAGCAAGTACCTGGGGATGTCGCCATTCCGGTGTCCCAGCCTGTTCACCATCCTGTCGTTCATGGAGTACGAATACGGCGTATGGCATCCGCGCGGCGGCTGCGGCGCGGTGATGAGCCGCATGGCGGCGGTGGCGGAGGATCTGGGGGCGCGCATCCGCCTGTCGGAACCGGTGCGGGAAATCCTGTTCGACGGCAACAAGGCGGTCGGCGTGCGCACCGATGCCGGCACGCAGGCGATCGACGCGCTGGTGGTCAACAGCGATTTCGCCCAGACGATGACCCGGCTGGTGCCGGACCGGCTGCGGCGGCGGTGGTCGGACGCGCGGATCGAGCGGAAGAAATTCTCCTGCTCGACCTTCATGCTGTATCTCGGCGTGGAAGGTGATATCCCCGAACTGGCGAACCACACGATCTATCTGGCGAAGGATTATCACCGGAACGTCGCCGAGATCGAAGCCGGCATGGTGACGCCGAGCGAGGCGTCGATGTATGTGCAGAATGCCGGCGTGACGGATGGGACGCTGGCGCCGCCCGGCCATTCGACGCTGTATGTGCTGGTGCCCGTGGGGCATCGCCGCCCCGGTGGGGTGGACTGGCCGGCGGAGCAGGCGCGCTTCCGGCGACAGACGCTGGACCGGTTGGCACAACTGGGCATTCCTGATCTGGAGCGGCGCATTCGCTATGAAAAGATGCTGACTCCGGTCGGCTGGGAGGAAGACATGCAGGTCTTCCGCGGCGCGACTTTCAACCTGGCGCATTCGATGGGGCAGATGCTGTATTTTCGACCACAGAACCGGTTTGAGGACCTGAAGGGCGTTTATCTGGTCGGCGGCGGCACCCATCCCGGCAGCGGCTTGCCGGTGATCTTCGAATCCGCCCGGATCACGTCCCGCCTGATCGCCGAGGACTTTGCCTTCGCCCACATCCCGGACAGCCGCCTGCCCGACCCTGTGCTGCATGAGCCGGCGGAGGCTGTGCTATGAGCGCGCAACAACGGATCGCCGTGATCGGCGGCGGGCTGGGCGGCCTGGCGGCGGCCTGCACGCTGGCGGCACGCGGCCACGCGGTGGTCCTGTTTGAAAAGAACCCGTGGCTAGGCGGCAAGGCGGCGGTGCTGGAGGAAAAAGGCTTCCGCTTCGACATGGGGCCGACCATCCTGACCGTGCCGCGCGTGCTGGCGCGCATCTTCGCCGAGGCCGGGCACAAGATGGAAGACGCGCTGGACATGCGGCGGCTGGACCCGCAATGGCGCTGCTTTTTCGACGATGGCTCGGTGCTGGACCTGACCGAGGATGTGGGCGCGATGGCGACGACGATCGCCGCGCGGTCACCCAAGGTTGCGGCCGGGTTCCGCGACTTCATGGCGCTGTCGGAGCGGTTGCACGGCATCTCCGACCGGTTCTTCTTCTGGAAGTCGGTCGAGGATCTGCGCGACACGATCGACATGCGCAAGAACATGGACCTGGCGACGCTGTCCGACATCATGGCGCTGCGCATGGGCAGCACCGTGGCCGGAACGATCCGCAAGCGGGTGAGCGACCCCCAGGTCGCGCAGATGCTGGACCATTTCGTGCAGTATGTCGGGTCCTCGCCATACGGCTCGCCCGCGGTGCTGTGCAGCATCGCGCACATGCAGACGCATGATGGGGTGTGGTACCCGATGGGCGGCACGCGCGCGGTGCCGACGGCGCTGGAGTCGCTGGCGCGCTCACTGGGCGTGGAGATTCACACCGGCGTCGAGATCGCCCGCGTGGTCAGTGAAGCCGGGCGCGTGGTGGCGGTGGAGACTGACGGCGGGGAGCGGATTGCCGTTGCCGCCGCGGTGTCGAACATGGACAGCGTGCGCACCTTCCGCGAACTGGTCGGCGGCGCACCGCTCGCCAGCTTCGCCAAGCGGTGGAAGCGGGAGCCCGCCTGTTCCGGCGTGGTGCTGTATCTGGGCCTGGATCGCGCCTACGAGCATCTGCTGCACCACGACTTCGTCTTCTCCAAAAATCCGGAGGAGGAGTTCGACTGGATCTACCACAAGGGTGAGCCGGCGCCGGACCCGACCTGCTATATCGCCGCCCCGGCCCGCACGGAGCCGGGGGTGGCGCCGCCGGGCGGTGAGGCGCTGTATATCCTGGTGCATACGCCCTACCTGCGCCCGCATCATGACTGGCGGCAGATGTTGCCCGGATACCGCAAGGTCATTTTCGACAAGCTGGCCCGCTGCGCCGGCATGAAGGACCTGGAGGACCGGATCGTCTTTGAACAGACGCTCACGCCCGCCGACATCCACGAACGGTATCGCGTTCTGAACGGCGCGATCTATGGCCTGGCAAGCCACGGTCGTTTCTTCGGCGCCTTCAAGCCGGGCAACCGCTCCCGCGATCTGGCCGGGTTGTACCTGGCCGGCGGCGCGGCGCATCCCGGACCGGGCATGCCGATGGTGCTGATGTCCGGCTGGATCGCCGCGGACTCGCTGGATGCCGACCTGCGGGCACAGGCGGGGCCACGCAGTGCCTGAAACCGATCCGCTGAAGGCCCGTTCGGCTGCCGCGTTCCGGGCCTTCAGCCTGTATCTACGCTGGTATTTCGCGCGCAACTTCCGGGCCGTGCGCATTACCCGTGCCGGCATGCCGGCGGACCCGGCGGGGCGGCCGCTGATTATTTGCAGCAACCACCCGGGCTGGTGGGATCCGGCGATGTTCATTCTGTTAATGAGCACGCTGCTGCCGCACCGCATCGGGTTCGGGCCGATGGATGCGGCGGCGCTGAACCGGTATGGCGTGCTGCGCAAAATGGGCGTGTTCGGGATCGACCCGGATACGCGGCAAGGCGCCGCCGCGTTCCTGGATACCGGGCTGCGGATCCTGTCCGACCCGCGTTCCGTGCTGTTCGTCACCGCCGAGGGCGCGTTCACCGACCCGCGCAGCCGCCCGGTGCGCCTGCGGGCCGGCATCGCGCATCTGGCCCGCCGCGTGCCGCAGGCGGTCATCCTGCCGCTGGCGCTGGAATATCCGTTCTGGAACGAACGCCGGCCGGAGGCGCTGGCGCATTTCGGGCCGCCAATCCAAATCGCAGCGAGCGAAGCCGCAGCAGGCCGGAGCGTTGCCGCCTGGACCGCCGCCCTGGAGGATTCGTTGACCCAGGCGATCGACAGCCTCGCCGCCGCGAGCATAACCCGGAACCCGGCCCTGTTTCAGGAACTGCTGCGCGGCACCGCCGGCGTCGGCGGCGTCTATGACTTGTGGCGGCACGGCGCCGCGTTGCTGCGCGGTGAGCGATTTGGTCCGAGCCATGGCGGCGCCGCCCATGAGGCGCCCATCCCTGAGCCTCCGAGCCATGAGGGCCGTGAACCTCCGAGCCACGAGGGCCGTGGATGACCGTCGCGCTGGTTGCCCTGTTCGTCGCATTGGGACCGTTCCTGCTGGCGGTCTGCAACCTGGCCCTGTTC
>DAICYU010000155.1 GCA_027311485.1 Acetobacteraceae bacterium | reverse complement strand
CCATCAGGTGCAGGCACAAATCGCTGTTGGACCGAAGCAGGCGGAGGAACTGTCCCCGCTCCAGCGTCAGCAGCACGCAGTCCTCCTGCGCCGTCGCGTCGGCGCTGCACTCCCCGCCGTCGATCAGCGTCATTTCGCCAAGAATGTCGCCGGGGCCGAGCACGGTCAGGGTGACCTCCCGGCCATCCTCGGACACAAGGCTGATGCGGACACGGCCGCTGACGATGATGACCATCCCGCTCCCGGGATCGCCACGGCGGCGGATGACCTCTCCCCGCAGCACCCGCTTGACGACGGCGCGCGCCAGAATCGTATCCAGGTCGGCCGGCTGCAAGGCCTGAAACAACTGTGTCCGGCTGAGTGCCTGACGTCGCGCTGCCGCGTCCATTCCGTTCTCCACTCCTCTGTTCTGCCAGGCCCGGTGTCTGGTTTTGCAGGCCCCGACGTCATCCGGGCCGGAATTGGCGCTTGTGTGACCGCGGGCACACCGCACCGCAACAGCATCGGCGATACGCATTCAGCCGCCCCGACGGAAGCGGGGTGGCGAACGTGCAACGGATGAGGCGTCGGTCTGGTGGTACAGTGTCGAGACATCGGCGATCGTGTGAACCACCAGATTGGCGGTCCGGCCGCGCACCGCCACCTCATGCTGGGGGAACTGGCTGGCATCGCAACCGCTGAGGGTCAGTACCGTGTGCGATACCACGGCCTGGCAGGCGAATGTCTTGGACGCCGATTCCAAACGCGATGCCACGTTGGCGGCGTCGCCCAGCGTGGTGAACACCCGGCTTTCGGCATAGCCTATTTCGCCGACGACCGCCGTGCTGCCATGGACGCCGATGCCGAAACGGATCGGTTCGGCCATCTCGGCCAGCAGCACCTCATTCAGCGCCGCGATGTTGCGACCGATCAGGCCAAGCGCCGTGATCGCCTGGCGGCACGCCTGCTCCGGTCCACAGGCCAGGCCAAAGGCCGCCATCAGCCCGTCACCGGTGAAGTGGTTTGGCAACCCGCCGGCTTCGGTGACCGCGGTGCCGATCGCGTTGATGAAGCGGTCGATGATAAACACCGTGTCGAAGGGCAGCCGGGTTTCCGCCAGCCGGGTGGAATTGCGCATGTCCACCATCAGCACGACAATGAATCGTTCCTCGCCGGGGCGCGGCGCCGTCTTGGTTCGCACAGCGGCGGCGGTCCAGTAGGGCGGCAGCAACGGCACCACCGAGATGTCGCTCTCGGGGCGCAACTGACAGGCGAGGCGCACCAGCGGACCCGCGCCGATACGGTGCAGCACCGCCTGTTCGACGTCGTGCGGCGGTGGGATGCGTCCGCTGCCGGTGATCACACGAATACGGCAGGTCGAGCAGCGGGCGCGTCCGCCGCAGACGCTGGCGTGCGGGATGCGCGCGGAACGACTGGCCTCCAGAATGCTGAACCCGGATGGAATCCGGGCCACGCGGCCATTTGGATAAGTAACCCGCACAAGCCCGCCATGGCGTTCGCGCCAGGCACGGACGCCGCGGGCGATCAGGACCAGCAGGACAAGACCCAGCGCGATCGCCAGGCTGACATTCCGTTCCCAGCGGAGCATGGCATTTTCCGGTGCCAGCCCGACCTGCCACGGATTGAGGTTGGCGGCGCGCCAGACGGGATCATGCGCCAGCAACCGGACCGCCTTGCCGCCCTGGTAGAAACCCAGCAAGGCCAGCACCGGCAGCATGATGGCCGTGCCCAGAAGCAATGGTTTCAGGTGTTCGAACGACCGCTTCAGACGCAGCCACAAATAGACGCCGATGCAGCCGTGGGTCCATGCCACGATCAGAACGGCTGCCTGCTGCACGCCCAGTTCCGGCGATGCGACCCAGAAGGAATAGAGTTCCTGCGGATAGCCTTTTTGCACGCCGAATTGCGTCAGTGCGATTCGCGTAACGAACAGATGGTTCATCAGCAGGAACGGGATGCACAGGCCGAGGGTAAGCTGAACCACTTCGGTCCACGTCCAGCCGAAATGGCGGCGTTCATAGAATGCCCGCAGGCCAAGGCTGAAATGCGTGATCAGCGCCAGGTACAGCGCGCCAGTACCCAGCACGCCCTGCCAGATCCACTTCTGGATCGAAAGCCCCTCCTCCATAGCGCCGACCGAGATGTTGCCCAGCGAATGGTTCAGCAGGTGCGTGCCAACATACGTGAAAAGCGTAAGGCCGGTCACCAGGCGCACCATCCGGATGCTGGCAATCCGGGAACCAGCGGCAGCCTGACCAACCCGGTTGGCCACGTGCTCCGCGCTCAACGTCGCCGACGCGGGTTCGGCGGTTGTGCGCCCCTCCATGCAGACGTCCCCCTCTGGGCCCGGTGTCCGAGGGATGATGAACCATCCGACAACGGGGTGCCTAGCCATGGGACTGAGAACGAAATTCAATCTTGCGATCGTGACCGCATTCCTGATCGGGTTCGCGGGAGCCGGTATCTTCCTGCAACGACTCTTCGTCGAAAGCGCGCGCCAGCAGGTGCTGCAGAATGCCCGGATCATGATGAGCGCGGCTGACGCGGTCAGCCATTTCGTCGATAAATACGTCGGCCCGCTGGCAGAGCCGATCAACAACAGCGGAACGAAATTCGTCGCGGCCTCGATACCTTTTTTCGCGGCTCAGACAACGTTCAGGGACGTGCAGGCACAGTTTCCCGACTACACGTACCGGGAACCGGCTTTGAACCCGACCAACCTCGCCGATCGGCCGTCGGACTGGGAAGCCGATTATATCAATGACTTCCGTAATCAGCCCGGGCTGAAGGAACTGACCGGCGTGCGCGAAACCCCAACCGGCCAGGCCCTCAGCCTTGCCAGGCCCATCGCCGTCACCTCGCCGGACTGCCTGGCATGTCATAGCACCCCCGCAAAGGCACCGGCTGCATTGGTGGCGACCTATGGCAGCGTGAACGGGTTCGGCTGGAAGCTGCATGAAGTAGTCGGCGCGCAGGTTGTCACCGTGCCCATGGCGCTGCCGCTGCAGGAGGCCCATCGGATGTTCATGACCTTCATGGCCATCCTGCTGGGCGTGTTCGTGGTGATTGTCCTGATCCTGAACGTCCTGTTGCATTACGCCGTCGTCAAGCCGGTGGTAAAGTTGTCCCGCATGGCCAACGCGGTGAGCCTGGGTGATATGACTGTCGAGGAATATGAGCGGAAAGGACGTGATGAGATTGCAGTCCTGTCGAACTCCTTCAACCGTATGCGCCGCAGCCTCGACAGCGCCATGAGGATGCTCGAGCCATGAACAGGCTGGTTGTATGACCGATCCGGCCCGACCTTCGACCATCGGGCGGTACCAGGTCCTCGATGCCCTTGGCGGCGGCGCCATGGGCACCGTCTTCAAGGCCTACGATCCGCTCATCGGCCGCAACGTCGCGATCAAGGTCGTGCGGATCGACGCCGACACACCGGAACAGCGCGCCATGTCGCTGACCCGCTTCCGGGGGGAGGTGCAGGCGGCTGGCCGGTGCAGCCATCCGGCGATTGTCGGGGTTTACGATTTCCTGGAACAGGCGGGCGATCCCGCCATCGTCATGGAATTGGTTGAGGGCAGCAGCCTGCATGGCATCCTGCGCGATCCGGCTCGGCGTGCTGCCCTGGCGGTGCCGGATCTGCTTCTGCAAGTGCTGGACGGGCTGGGATATGCGCACGGACAGGGCATCATTCATCGTGACATCAAGCCCGCCAACATCCTGTTGACCGCCTCAGGGCAGGCGAAAATCGCCGATTTCGGCATAGCCCGGCTGCCGGACAGCAGCGTGACCCAGGGCGGCGCCATGGTGGGAACGCCCAGCTATATGGCGCCGGAGCAGTTGACCGACGATGCGGTGGACCGGCGCGCCGACCTGTTCGCGGTCGGTGCTATCCTTTACGAAATTCTCGCCGGCAGGCCGCCGTTCGCTGGCCGAACCGTCGCTGAGACAATGCTCCGGCTATCTGGGCCGACACCGGCGGACCTGGCGCCGATTGGCGCGTCCGGCGGGGCGTATGTCACCTTGCTGCAGCAGGCTTTGGCGAAGGACCGGACCCGCCGGTTTCAGACGGCTGACGCGTTTGCCGCCGCGCTGCAGGCCGCATCGCGCAGTGACGGCGATCCGCAGGCCACCATCGTACTGGCCACCCGGACGGCACCGGTCGCCGTCGAGCCCAGTGTCCTGACGCACGCCGAACGGCAACTCGCGCAATTCGTCGGGCCGATGGCGCGGGCCGTGGTGGCGCGCGCCGCACAGACCGCGGCGAGCGCCAGCGACCTGTATGCGTCGCTGGCGCATGAACTGCCCACCGCGGCGGAGCGAAGTCGGTTCCTGCGTGCCGTGGGGGGCGGGCGTGTCGAACCGCGGATCGGGGAGCCAAGCCTGGGCGGGCGGACGCGGCCGGGCCAGACTGTCGCACCGCGGACAACATCGGGCACGATACCGCCGCGATTGCCGGCCGCAGGTGGCGGGCCGGTTTCGCCGGAGGCGGCAGCAACGGCTCAGGCGGCTCTGGTGGTACATGTCGGTCCGATCGCGCGGGTGCTGGTGCGCGATGCGGCGGCAAAGGCAGCATCCACAGGCGACTTCATCGAACGAGTGTGCGCCCATGTGGACAAGCCTGAGGAGAGGGCTCGGCTACAACGAAGACTACGGGCCGAGATCGGCGGCGCGTAGCAGCAAAGTGTGACGTCGGTCGCATTCCGCTCGCCTGTGCGCCTCTATCGTGCCGTCGCCTTGGATGGGGACGACGATATGCCGACGGACATCACCCGCGACCGCGCTTTGCTTTCCATGACCAGCCCTCTCGGTGCTGACGTTCTGATCCCGACCGCTGTCCGCGCCGAGGAGGCGCTCAGTACTCCGTTCACATGCACCGTCGATCTGGTTTCGGCCCGCGATCATATCGATCCCACCGACCTGCTGCATCAGCCTGCATGCGTGGTCCTGACATTGTCGGAGTGTCCGCCACGCTACCTGCATGGGCTGGTCCGCGAGTTTGCCTCCACCGGGGCGCTCGCCCGCGCCATGTTCGGCTATCGGCTGGAAATCGTCCCGGCGCTCTGGTTCCTGCGTCAGACCGAGGATTGCCGGATCTTCGAAAACAAATCCACCAAAGACATCATCCAGACGATCCTGTCGGAACACGGCATCCGCTTCGCATTCCGCGTTGGCGATACGCCGCCCCGGCCATTGACGGTGCAGTACAACGAAACCGACCTGAACTTCATCATGCGGCTGATGGAGGAGGAAGGCTGGTTCTACCTGTTTCGACACGAACAGGCATCCCACACCCTGATCATCACGGAATCCAATACGTCCTTCACCAAGGTGCCGGACGGCACCGTGACCCTACGCCCCGGTTCGGGGCGGATGAACCTGTCGGAATGGCATGAAGGGCGTGCCACGGCGCACGGCAAGGTCACGCTGGCCGACTACGACCCGGAGAAGCCGGCCACGACACTGAGCGGAGAAACCAGCACCACCGTTCGGACCGCCGGTTCGGCGCAGCGCGATCCTTTCCGCTGGCCGGCCCGCACGGTGACGAGCGACCGGATCCAGCAGCGAACGCGGCAACGCATCGAGGCCGCGGAAGCTGAAGCGGCGCTGGCGCACGGTGCCGGGTTCAATCCGGGCTTTTTTGCAGGCGGCCGTATCCAGGTCAGCGACCAGCCGAACGCCAAGCCAAGGGAATTCCTGCTGCATAGCGTCACGCATGAGGCCTCCGACGGAACCTGGTGCAACGATCCAACTCCACCCGCCTATGCCAACACTTTTTGCGCCTTCCCGGGCAACCTGCCGTGGCGGCCGGCACAGACTACACCGCGCCCCAGGATGGAAGGGCTGCACTCCGCCCTGGTGATCGGCCCGGACGGTGAGGAGATCCACACGGATGAACTCGGCCGCGTCAAGCTGCGGTTTCGCTGGGATCACCGCAAGGACGCAACCGCCAGTGGTCTGTGGGTCCGGGTGATGCAGGCCTGGAGCGGTGCCAACGCCGGCTGGACCTTCATCCCTCGGGTCGGGACCGAAGTCGGGGTTTCGTTCCTGGACGGCGATCCCGACCGGCCGATCGTCGTCGGTCAGATCCATAACGGCGAACAGCACCCGCCGTGGCCGCTGCCGGACCAGAAGACCCGCAGCGGCCTGCGCACACGCTCCACGCCCGGTGGCGGCGAGCAGAATTGCTCGGAATTCTGGTTTGATGACAAGGCGGGCAGCGAACTGGTCTGCCTGCACGCCGAACGCGATCTGAAGGTGGAAGTCGAGAATGACGTCACCCACGAGATCACCAAGAATCGCAAGGCCATCATCGCGCAGGGAAACGACACCGTTACCGTGCAGCAGGGTAGCCGCACGGTGGATGTGCCGATGGGCGATCACACCATCAAATCCGACCAGGGCAACATCACGGTCCAGACGAATCAGGGAAATATCGCGATCAAGACTGCACTTGGCGCCGTCACCATCGAGGCAATGCAGTCGATCACACTGAAAGTCGGCGAGTCGACGATTACGCTCGACCAGACGGGCGTGACGATCAAGGGCATCCAGGTGCAGATCGAAGGCCAGGCGATGGCCAGCGTGAAGGCGCCGCTCACGCAGATCGATGCCGAAGGGATGCTGAAGGCGTCCGGCGGCATCATGATGCTGAACTAAGGGGGCGGCAATGAGCCCAAGTAAACTGGATGGTGCGACCCTGACGGCGATCCTGCCGCGGCTGGAACTGTCGCAGCAAGCCGCGGCAGCCATAGGCGCCTCCAACTCCGTGCCTGTGGCTTTGGACGCACTGGTGAAGGCGGATCTGCTACTGGAGGCGGCGCGGCTTTGTGCCCATGCGTTGCCGCCGCGGGAACGGGTATGGTGGGCGGCGCGCTGTGCACGGGCAACCGCTGGTCCCGGTCTGTCCGACGCCGACCTGAAAGCCTGCGCCTTAGCCGAGGAATGGGTGCGTCGCCGCGCCGATGATACTCGGCGCGCGGCAATGGACATGGCGTTGCGGGCGGGGTGCACCTCACCGGAAGCCTGGACCGCCGTAGCGGCTTTCTGGAGCGGGGATTCGATGGCGCCGCCCGGCCAGCCGAAGGTGCCGCCGGCACCGCATCTGGCAGGCACCGCGACAGCCGGCGCTGTGGTTCTGGCCTCGGTGCGCGCATGCCCCGAGCGTCAGGCGGACCGGTTGCGCCGGTTCCTGCACAGTGCGCTGGACATCGCCGCCGGCGGGGCTGGCCATATCGATCCGGAGGTCGCGTAATGGGCCAGCCCGCCGCCTGCATCGGCGACATGCACACATGCCCGCTATGCAACGGACCGGTGCCGCATGTCGGCGGACCCATCGTCCTCGGTGACCTGACCGTGCTGACCGGTAGCCGGCCCGCTGCCCGCTCCACCGATCAGCTGGTTTGCGTCGGGCCGCCCGACGTGATTGCGCTTGGATCGTTGACGGTGTTCATCGGTAGCCTGCCGGCGGCCCGGATGGGCGATGTCACCGCTCACGGTGGCGTCATCGTGTCCGGCTGCGCGCGTGTGTTAATCGGGTAACAGGCCATGCAACTGACGCTTTCCATTCTTGCCGGTCCCGATGGCATCGCCCGCGACAGCCGGGTATTCGCGCCCGGCACGTTCGGAATCGGGCGTGCCGACGATAACGACTGGGTCCTGCCCGATCCGCACCGGCATTTATCCAAGCGGCACTGCTCGATCGCCTTTCAGGACGGGTTCTGGACGTTGACCGATTTCAGCACCAACGGCACCTTCCTCAACGACGAACGGGGTCCGCTGGGCCAGCGCGGCGTCCGTGAACTGCGCGATGGCGATCGGCTGCGGCTGGGCGGCTACGAAATCGCTGTTTCGATCGCGGAGGCAGGGTCGCTGCGGCA
This sequence comes from Acetobacteraceae bacterium, assembly GCA_027311485.1. Lineage (GTDB taxonomy): Bacteria > Pseudomonadota > Alphaproteobacteria > Acetobacterales > Acetobacteraceae > Rhodopila. The sequence goes on along the minus strand of DAICYU010000155.1, from coordinate 301 downwards.
GGATCCGCCCGCAACCGGCCGGCTGGCGTCTTCATTCGGCGGCACGGACAGCGCGGCGTTCGTCCGCCCCTTCGATCCATCGGGCCCAATCCCTTTTGCTCCGCCGTTCGACGGCGCGGCCGAGGAGCCATTCGCTGGCGACGTGCGGCCGGACCATACCCCGGGGATCGAAGATGCTTTCCAGCCACCGCGTCCGGTCGTGCTGCTGGATGAGGACTGGGATCTGTCCGAATCGGTGGCCGCCGTGCAGCCTCCGCCCCCAGCGATCAAACCCGATCTGGTGTCCAACCCCGTGGCGCCG